>JAKLHU010000132.1 GCA_022709995.1 Verrucomicrobiota bacterium
GGGCAGGTCCTCCTCCAGGGCCGCGACCAGCGCCTGGCCGGTCAGGTCGAAGACCTCGCGCCGCACCTCCCCCTCGACCCGGGCCCCGGGCTCGAGCTGGAGCGACAGGCGCAGCGGCCGGGCGAAGGCCTGGAGCGCGACGCTGGCCGGCGTTCCGGCCGGCGGTCAACCTGGCGAACGCGGCCGGGCGTCGGGCCGGGCGGCCGGGCGGTCCAGTCGCGCTGGCCGGGCCGTCGGCGCGGGGCGGCGTCATGGCGCGGCTTGGCTGGACCAGTCGCCGTTCTGCCGGGTCGAGAGGAGCACGCTTTGCCAGAGCTGGCCGCGGGGGTCGATCTTGCGGCGCGAGCGGGTGGCCAGGCTCGCCGGCACATAGGTGAAGTATCCCTGCCAGTTGGCGACGATGACGTCGGTCATGCCGGCCATGGCGGCATGCACGGCGTGCTGGGCCAGGTGCAGGCAGAAAATGGAGTCCATGCCGTTGGCGGGAGTGCTCCGGATGAGGTAGCTCGGGTCGATGTATTTCAGGCTGAAGTCGACATTGCGGCTTTTCAGATAGCGCGAGATTTCATCTTTCAGGAAGATGCCGATGTCCTTGTGGATTGTGTTGCCGGACTTGTCGATGACGTTGTCGCCGTCGTTTTTGAACAGGTTCTGGCCGGCGCCTTCGGCCGCGACGATGACGGCGTGCTGCTTGCGGGCCAGGCGTCTTTCCAGGACCGGCAGAAAGCCGTTGTCGCCGTACAGCTCGAACTGGACTTCCGGGATGAGGCAGTAGTTGACGAGGGAATTGGACAGGCTGGCATAGGCGGCGATGAAGCCCGAGTCCCGCCCCATCAGCTTGACCAGGCCGATGCCGTTGAGGCACCCTTTGGCCTCGTTGTGGGCGCAGGAGATGATCGGCGCCGCCACCTGGACCGCGGTTTCAAAGCCGAACGTCTTGTCCATGAAGCAGAGGTCGTTGTCAATCGTTTTCGGAATGCCGACGACGCTGATCGGCAAATTGCGCTTCTTCAGCTCGGTGGCGATGTCATGGGCGCCGCGCTGGGTGCCGTCGCCGCCGATGGTGAACAGGATGTTGATGTTGAGCCGGTCGAGGGTGCGGACGATTTCCTCGGTGTCCTGGTGTCCGCGGGACGAGCCCAGGATGGACCCGCCGGTAGTGTGGATGCCGTCGACAATGTCGGGATCAAGGGCAATCGGCTTCAGGCCGTTGGATGGAACCAGGCCGCTGTAGCCGTATTGAATCCCGAAGATGTTGTCGACCCGGTAGGTGTAGTAGAGGGTGTTGACCAGGGCCTTGATGACGTCGTTGAGACCGGGGCAGAGGCCGCCGCAGGTCACGATGGCCGCCCGCGTCCAGGTGGCGTCATGATACAGTTTTTTTCGCGGCCCGGCGGCGACAAAAGCCGGGACGTTCTTGCCCGCGGCGTGCAGCTCGTTGTTGATGTTGCGGTCGGCGCAGTAGGTGATGGATTCGGAATCATCGACGAAAATGACGTCTTTGAGCGGAGACTCGAGAGTGGGGGTGCCGACGCGGGGAATGGAAAAATCGAGGTTGACCAGCTCCTCGATGCCGATATTCATGTTTTGTGGGTACATTTTGCTTGTTTCCAAAACGGCGTTATGGTATCTGTTGAAAGGACGGGCGGCGAGAGGCCTGGGAAGTCACCCGGGCCGGGCCGGGGAGTCACCGCAACAATATTATAATTTAGCGCCGACCGGGGCTTTTGTCCAGTCGGACGGAGTCGCGAATGAAGGTATCGTACAATCATGACGACTGGCGGGAAATCGTCTACTGTCGGATGGAAAATCAGCAGATTGACTTCAAGAGCGCGCAGGACTGGAACGCGATCGGCCGGGCCGGCCGGGCCAAATTCGCCCGTCATGCCATGGCCTTGGCCAACACTCTGGGCGGGTATGTGGTGGTCGGCGTCGGCGAAGACAGCAATGGCAATCCGACCTTGTACACGGGGATGACGGACGAGCAGTCGGCCTCGTTTGACCCGAGTGCGGTCGGGCAGACGATCAACCGCTATGCCGATCCGGCAGTCGCCTTTGACGTGGTTCGCCCGGAGGTCGATGGCCGCCGTTATGTCGTCCTGGTGGTCTATCCCTTTTCGGCCATGCCGCATGTGTGCAGCGACGTTTGCGATTCCGAGCTTCAACGCGGCGTCTTTTACATCCGGACGCCGGATGCGCGGAGCCGGGCGGCCTTTCGGGCGTCGGAGCTGCACGGCCTGATTCAGAAGGCGCT
Organism: Verrucomicrobiota bacterium; assembly: GCA_022709995.1. Lineage (GTDB taxonomy): Bacteria > Verrucomicrobiota > Lentisphaeria > Oligosphaerales > Oligosphaeraceae > JAAZKI01. The sequence goes on from JAKLHU010000132.1 coordinate 2,255, forward strand.
GCGCAACCAGCGCCAGCTTCTCGGCCGCATGCTGCGCGGCATTCTGTATGAGAACCGGCAGGGAGGCGAAGACCGCAGCGACGAGCTGTTCGCGTCGCTGGCGGCGCGCAGTCTTTTGGAAGCGCAGTCGGTGCTGGGAACCCTGGCCGTGCGCCGGGACCCGCTGTTCGAGGCGGTGATCCAGCCGCCCGGCGTTGTGAACAACTACAGCCTGACGGAAGCCCGCCGCGCCCTGGAAGGCCTGGAACGACCGCGTCTGAATGACTTTCCCTGGCCGGGGGCCCGCTATCGGGCGGATTACTATGCCGCCAACGAGTCGTTGCGGGGCGTTCAGAAGACCACGGAGGGCAAGGCGGTCGGTTTTTGGGAACTGTACCAGAGCGGTCTGCTGTATTGCGCGGCGCCGCTGCCGGTTGGCGAAGGCGGCAGTGGCATCCAGGCCGGCGATGTTCTGGGGCTGACCCTGGTGACCGTGGCGCTGGCTGGCCAGATGTATACCACGTTGAATCATCAGGAGGATGAGTTGGCGATGACGTTCCGGCTGCGCAACACCATGCAGCAGACCATGCTGGGCTGGGTGCGTGAACACGGGAGCGAAAGGCGTTGCCTGATTCCCGACGTGGAAGTGCAAATCCGTCGCAGCGCCAGCGACCTGGAGGCTGGCGCCGCGACCGACGCCGCCGCCCGCATCTTCCAGGAACTGTGCGAACGCTTCAATGTCAGCCTCGACAACGCCGACATGGCGCGATTGCGCAATGATTTGGAGAACTACCTCAGCCGCGGCCTGCTGAGCGGCATTGAATAGGCGTTGTCGCTCAGCTTCCGGCGCGGTCCCGGTCTGGTCGGCATCACCAACCCCGAAGCCAGCAGCGGGGGCGGCGGCGGCGGGGCGACGAAACATGGCGGTTGACCGGCCGCGACTCACCACTTATCAGGAGACCAGGAATGCGGATTTATTTCCAGGCGGATTTTGCGCTCCGGGGCGAGACGGACCCGGCGGGGTGGCTGGTGGAGCGGAATTCCGATCTGCCGTTTGCGGCGGCGACGCAGCGCGGGGAGCAGGGACTGGAACTGCTGTCCGCCGGCAACAAATACATCGCCCTCTGCCCGGATCGGCAGGACTTCCGCCTTGATTTGACCTACCGCCTTGACATCGCCCTCAGCGGGCAGATGTCGCTGCTGGTGTGCTTTCGCTATGACCCGGTCACGCGCACCGGCGACGCCGTGCGCTGCCAGCGGCCACGCAACGCCCGGAAGATGATCTTGGAATATGGCCGCATGGCCGACAACCGGTTTGCGCCGGTGCAGTCCAGCGACTTTGACGTCGCCGACCAGGTGTTTGCCGGGGACGTGTCCCTGACCCTGGTGCTGCAAGGGACGTCCCTCCGAGTGGAAACCGCCGGCGGCGCCGCCGACTTCACGACCGGGATCCCCCGGCCCGGCAAGGTCGCCTTCAGCCGCGGGCATTTTTTCGCGCCGTTCCTGCTGACGTCCTTTGCGCTGTCGGGGGAGGAGCCGCCGGCGCCGGCGGCGACTGGTCACTGCCAGGTCACGTTGCCGACGTCCGCCACGCTGTATCCCATCCGCTGCGATGTGTACTGGCGCGACTACGGCGATGTCTGCGAAGCCGATCTGGAATTTTCCGGCGGAGTGCCCGAAACGCCGATCGGCGAGGGGAATTACCATTGCATGCGGGCCGACCTCCTGGATGATCCCTATTTCAAGGTGGTTGTTGCGGACAAGGAGGACAAGCAGTATCTTTTCGACGGCCAGGTGGTGCTGGTCGTCGAGGCCCTGGCGCCGGCGTACTTCTATCAGGTTTTGCATCGGAAGGCGCCCTGGCCCCTGCGGCGGACCGTGCGCTTTGCCAAGCCACAGGAGCCCTTCTGTCTGGCGATCGGGGCGGAAAAGTACCTGCACACGACCATGAAGACGCTGGCTTTGCGGCCGGCCGAGACCTGGTTCGGTCTGGATGGCACCTGCCTGTATTCCGGGCAGGGGCTGTCGGCGTCGCCCTACCGGGTGACTTTCGCCAGTCAGGCCGACAAGGCGATCCTGGCCGATCTCCCGGCCTGCGACCCGCGGCGGGAAGCAGCCGCCGAATTTGCCCGCCGCAACCATTATTTCAAGGCCGGCGAGCCAATGCGTTTCACCATCACGGTGCTGGGCGGCGGCGGACTGCCGGCCGCGTTTGCGGTCGAGCTGGAAGACGCATTTCTGGAACCGCTCCGGCCAGTGGCCGTGCAGGTGGTGGCCGACGTCGTGCCGATCGGGCCGCGGTCCATGCCGCGGGCGACCTTGGACTGCGAGGTTCTGGCGGATTTGGCCCCCGGAGTGTATCATCTGCGGGTGCGCGGTTGCGACCCCAGCGCGGCCGCTCTCGAGGACTATTGCGCCCTCGAAGTCCTCAGCCGCGAGCCCGGCGCCCCGCCGCCGATTCTTGCCGGCTTGCCGTATTTGTACGACAGCCGGACCGAAACCCGCGGCCTGGAGACCGATTCGTTTGACCCCTGGCTGCCGGTGGCCGTCGATGAGAGCCACTACATGGCCGCCGCCAACTTCCTGCCGAAATGCGCCCGCGACAACGCCATTGCGCCGACCGTGCGGGCATATGGCCGGGAGTGGTTCCTGTGGCTCGGCACGCGCTGCGCCGACCACCCCCAGCCGGAAGACAACCTTGATCTGGTGGCGGAAGCCGACTACATCACGCCGCCCGCCGACCAGATCGGCATCACCTCTCTGCTTTGGATTCACCAGTATCGTGGCGACATCCTGGACTGGGCGATCGCCTTCATGGCCGCCGCCGCCGACCGGCGCTTCAATCTCGCGGCGGCCAGGCAGGCGCGGGAAGCCGGCGGCCAGATCGACTTGCCGAACGCGGAAGTCCTGGCGGAACATTACTGGGCGGCGTGGAACGACTATGCCCAGGAACGCATGGACGCCCGGCGCGGCGCGGTCCTGGCCGGTCTCCGGCAGGTCAACCCGCGCCTGCGCTTCGCCGGCTACGGCCCCGCCCCGATCTATGCCAGCCATTACAAGGGCCAGGAATTCGTGGCGACCCTGCTCAACGCCCGCGACGACCTGGACCGGCGCGGTTTCTGGCAGTACGAGGATTACCCCTCGGCCTGCCGCTATGGCATTGAGCGCGGGACGTATTTTCTGGCGGCGTCGCTGATGGTCCTGCCCGGACACCGCATTTATCCGGAAATCTACACGCTCGGCATCCAAGGCTGTCCGGACGGCGCCGTCTTCTTCGCTCATCCCCCCTATGGGCAGCGTTTGGCGAACCCGCCGCTGCGCATCAAGCGGCGCGTGTATGACTACGCGTTTGCCTCCGCGCACTGGCTCAACGGCGAGTTTCATTATTGGGACAAGTGCGGTTTCCAGGCCTGCGGCTTCGAGCGCGACCGTTACGAAGTCCTGCTGCGGGCCTGGCGAAATGTGCGCCTGTTCCCGCCGGAGCGCCCCTTGCGTTCGGCGGCTTTCGTCTATGACGGCGGCTCCTGGCGCCGCGACGCCGGGCAGACCCTGCTGACCAATTACGGCGGCGCGATTCTCGATGTGCGCAAGACGGTCGCCGAAGATGTCCCGTTCGCCTACGAAATGGCGCGGCGCCATCCGGTCCTGGCCGGATTCCAGATCAATGCCGCTGAACTCGGCGACCTGGCGCCGTCTGACGTCGACCTGCTGGTGCTGCCGCCTTTGGCCGGCATGGCCCCGGCCAGCCTGGAGGCCATCCGTCGGCTGCATGCGGCCGGCGTCAACCTGCTTGGCTTCGAGGACGTCAGCGGTCTGGAAGACCTCTTCGGCGTGAGGAACACCGGCATTGGCCAGGCTGTCACCAATATCCGCGGCACCGATGGCTTCTTGCCTGGCCAGACGGAATTCTGCGAAGAGCCCCGCTGCCGCGGCAAATACGCCGCGGCGGGCGCCGAAGCGCTGCTGGACGCCGAGGTTCCGGTGCTGCTGCGGCAGCGGAACCCGGCCGCGACGGCGGCCCTGTTCAACGTTCCGCCGACCCTGGTCCGCGACGACCAGCTGCATGACCGGCTGGGCTATGGCCGGGAAAGCATCAGCGCGCTGATCAACCCCAGGTTGATCTCCAGTTCAGAAAAACGGACCCCCTGAAGCGTTGCGCCGTGCATGAGTCGCGCCATTGCCAGCAGGACCATCATCGTATGACGGAAATCATGATAATACGTATTGCATGCCTGAT
>JAKLHU010000133.1 GCA_022709995.1 Verrucomicrobiota bacterium
CGTCGCCGTCCTGGGGCAGGCGGTTCCCCGCCGTGAACGGAGTCAAGGCGGACCAAGGAAGGAACACTTCCAGGCTCCAGCCGCGGTCGACATCGGTCGCGTTGTTGAGCGTGCCGTCGAGGAACACCGCCTGCCGCTGGCCAAAGCAGCTCCAGTCCTGGTGTTCGGCCCAGACGGCCGTGCCGTCGGCGCCGGTCTGGCGTTCGCGCCATTGGTGGCTGGCAAACCCCAGCGGCGTCCAAAGCCATTCCAGTTCATGCTCGGGCGATGGCGTCAGAACCAGCCCGACATGACGCTCGAAGCGCTCCGCCACCCGTTCCAGCAGGTCGGCGCCTGACTCTGGCCCCCATACGGCCTCTTTGAGGGCTTGCGGCGCCTGGCCCTCGGTCAGAGCCCAGCTGGCGCCCAGATCAGGATCGCACAACTCGTAGCCGACGTAGAGGCCGTCACCGTCCCAGAGCAGGCGGACCGCCGCCCCGAGAAAACGGCCATAGGCGGCCGCATCGCCGGTCAAGGGCACGGCCATCGCCTCCCGCCACGCCGGCTCCGCCAACCGGCCGTCAACAACCATCTGCTGCCGGCTGCGATGGCAGACGTAGGCGGCATCCTCGGCCACCGCGAAAAAGCCCCCTGCCGCGATCAAAACCGCCAAACCTATCACCCGGGCCGACATGGCGATTCCTTTCCGCACCCCCAGGGCGCGCTATTGCTGTTTCTTCGGCATGCGCAGGAAGTCCTTGGCAATCATCCTGATTCCATCGGCCTCGTCGCCATACCGCTTGATGCACAAGTTGCAATCACCGCAATTGCGGTCATAGCAGTTTCGGTGCACCCGGGCCGGATACATCCGCCGGAACGCCTCGTAGCAGTCGTCCGAGCAGAAACAATACCTTTCCTGGCTGACGCCAAAGGCGACGTGCACCAGGTGGAAGCCGTCCTTGCTAGTGTCGCACATGCCGCCGCACCAGCCGCAGGCAATCTGCAAATGATCCGTGAAGGCCTTTTGACGCTGCTCCAGCTCCGAGTCGTTCCAGACATACTCGACCCAGGAAAACGAACTGGCCGGAACCCTGGCCAGCACGACGTCGCCCTTCACCACCAGGCAGTCGCCACCCTTCAAAACATAGGCATGGTCGCCCTCGATCACGGCCTCCGTCTGCCGCAGATGAACCCGGACAGTCCCGGACTTCGGCGTGTCATAGCGGTTCCAGCCGCACGATTCACAGATGTTCGCCGACATGTGTTGGCTGAGATGCTCGCCGCAAACCGGACAACGCCCCATCTTGATGACGTGAATCCGCTTCAACGATTCCTCGGCCGCGCTGAGCACCTCGCGCTCCGCCACTTTCAGCAAACGCTGCTCCTGCGTGCCGTCCTCATCCTCCAACAACGCAATGTCATGCTCAAAATTTTCCCGTTGCTCATCCGGCAGGAACGCATTGCTGGTGCGTTCCGTCGTCGGCGCTTCTTCTTCCTTGTCTTTTTTCCGGCTGAAAAAACTCATCATCGGCATGGTATCACCTCAAACGGCTGAAGTTGTCAAAAGTATCCGGTTAGGGCAGTTCGTCCGGGGCGGCTGGCCGCACGGCCTCCTCCCGGTACCCGATCGCGTACAAATAATTAGCCCGCGCCCGCAGCAGATCGGCCGCCGCCGTCGTCTGCCGCTGCAGAATCGTCGTCAGATTCTTCTGCGCGTCGGTGACGTTCTTGCTGGTGCTTTCGCCGAGACGAAAACGCTCCTGTTCGGCGGCAACCGTATCTTGCGCCGCGGCAATGCCCTGATTGACCAGCTCCAGGCGAGCCATCGCCGCCTGGTAGTTCAATTCCGCATTGCGGATTTCCGCCCGGATGTCGACCGTCAGCGACCGCAGATGCTCGGTCAATTCATGCACCCGGGCCTGGAAACGGGCCTGTCGGGCTCGCGGGCCGCGATAATCCAGGGCGCGACTCCACGCAATGGTGACCTCGCCGCCGAGGTGATGGTCGGTCGTGATCGTCTTCGACTGGAAAAAACTGTCCTCGCCCTCGCCCAGCCAGGTCACACCAAAATTCAACGACACGTCGTCTTTGGACTCTTCCAACGCTCCATCCATCTGCAGCCGGGCTACCTTCATGGCGTTGAGAACCTCCAGGAAGCTGCCCCGGCCGTGACAGGCCAGCTCCAAAGGCACCCCGGTCAGCACCGGCGTCTGCAGCGCCTGCGCGAAAAACTGCTCCGGGGCGATGGAAAGCGCGACCGCGCGGTCAACGCCGATGATCCTGGCCAGGGAAACCAAATTGAGCTCCAGGCGGTTCCGGGCCTTTTCCTCGTCTTCCCGGCCGATCTGGAGTTCCAGCAGGGCCTGATTGATCTGATAATCCGGCACGACTTTGAGGCGGCACAGTTCCTTGGTTTCATTCAGCAACGCCAGAAAGCGCTCGGTGGCCGCCTGGGTGACCCGATACGATGACAGCGTCTCGTAGGCGGAGACATAGGCCAGTTCGACGTCGCGGCGCAGGAGCTGATTGTCGCGCAGCAACGCGGCCACGGCGCCGTTGTATTCGGCCAAGGCCTGGGCCCGCGAGATGGACAGATTCCGGAAGGCGCGGTCGCGCAGCAGGGGAATGCGGACCTTGACGCCATACAGCGTCTGATACAGATAGTCGGAATCGCCTTCATCGTCCAGGATGCGCAGGGCGGAACCGAGGGTGACATACGCTCCGGCCGGAATCGGAATTTGGACTCCCGCCTGTATTTCCCGGCTGTTGCTGGCCAGCGAGGAATAGGCGACCGTGCCCGGCACCGAACGGATGGTTTCGGACTTCCCGATCGCGCCCTGCCAGGTTGGATCCAGAAATTCCAGCAGTTCCTGGTGTTTCAGCAGAGCCTGTTCGACGCGCCAGCTGGCTGCCTGGATGCCGGGATTGAACCGTTCCGCCTCCCCCAGGAGGTCCGCCAGCTCATCCGCGACCACCGCCGCCGGCAACCAGGGCAGCAAGCATAAAAACAATGCGCGCCAAATGTTGGCGCGACGTGATGTGATAGGCATCATATCCAACCGGGTCTGTCAACCCTCTCCGATGTGTATCCCTGCCCAGCCAACCCGTTCTGACGGCCGCCTCGGCGCTGGCAACTGCTCGCGATGACGTTCCAACACCTGCCGTCTTTCCAACCTGGAAAAACAGCATGACTGCTTATGACCTTTACTATAAACCGTGACTGGACTTTCAACACCCGAAACATGTGTTTTTTACACATTTTTCTTTGCCGGGTGCTTTTTCCAGGAAGCGGCGGCCCGGGGCGGTCGCGCGCCGTCCTGGTTCAATGGCGCTCCCGCCGAGCCGCCTTCCACCAGTTGAGGTCAGCCAGGACCGCCGGCACCATCACCCCGGCTGCCAGCAGACAAGCCGGCAGCAGCCCGAAATGCTGGTAGACCAGGCCGCCGAGCACGGCGCCGGACACGGCGCCCGTCGACAGCAGAATCTCATGCACGGCCATGCGGAACGTGCGGTCGTAGCTGCCGGACACGCCGTGGAAAAGACTGTTGGTGTAGGCATGACCGCTCATCAGCCCGCTGACCACCAGCAGAAAACCGATCGCCCCCATGCTTCTGGCCACGCCCAGCCCAATCATGGCCACCCCCATGATCACATGGCCGGCCAGCAGCTGCGGCGGCTTGAAATGCCAGAAACGGCAAAACCCGAGCAGGCTCATGGCCAAAGTCATGGCCAGGGCCCGCAGCAGCAGCAGCATGCCAATCTGCTCCCGGTCCAGCTTGAGGATGTCCTCGGCCGCCAACGGATAGATGAAGAGTATAAAGCCGACTCCGACCCAGGTGCAGGCGACCCCGACCCAGGCCGGATAGCGCAGCACGGCGCCGGCGCCGCCCGCGCCCGCGCCGGACGACGATTCCTGGCGGCGCCCGCCGCCGCGGTCGGCCTGCACCAGCATGGGATGATTTCGATGCCAGACAAAGAAGACAAATGCCAACAGATATGACGTGATTCCCATGACCAGCGGATAACTGGCATCGCGGCTGCTCAAGTAACCGGTCAGCATGGGGCTGATGATGCACCCGACGCTCCAGCTCAAATTGTAGAAGCCGGTCGCCCGGCCCAGCGCCTGCCCCTCCAGACCGGCCGACAGCCAGCCCATCAGCGGCGGCCAGAAAAAGGCCGTGCCGGCCCCGCTGATGCACTGCCCGAAATAGGCCGGGACGATCGTCTTCCCGCCATATATGAACAAGACCCCGACCAGAAAAGACCCGGTGGCCAGAACCATGCTCCAGCGGATGGCCAGACGGCTGACGACCCGGCGCAACCCCAAGCACGCCAGCAAGTAGCTGATGTTGTAGCAGGCGTTCATGATGCCCACCTGGGCCGGCGTCGCCTGGAATTTTTCCTTGCTGTAGAAAACCAGCGCCAGGTTGACGGCGTTGATGGTCAACGCCATGGTGAAAGCCGTGATGTAGATGATGGTTGATTTGCTGATTCTGGTCATGTCCGTGCTTACCAATTCTCCCAAAACATGGTGTTCCGCCCGCCGGGTCCTCTTCCTTCCGGATAAACAACTCTGGGCATGGCGTAGGATGTCATGCTGATGACAACGAAGGCGGCGACTCGCCTTTGCGGCGGGCATGCCGACGTCGCCAAGGCGCCAGCGCGGGAAACGGCGCGGCCGCCCCGCCGCGACCGTTCCAACCGGTCCGAACGGTCAGAAGTCAGCCTGCCGTATACGTTCCAAGGCCTCGTCAATGTCCTGCTTCTGGTGCGAATAATTGACGTATCCGCCCCGGTACAGGGTGACTCCGGCCCGGCAGAAAGCCCGTCCCAGACGTTCTGGCAGACCCGGCGCCGCCGTCGGCAGAAAATGATAAAAAGCGACCGGACGCCGGCCGGCCACGACGGCGGGAATCCCGCGCGCGGCAAAAATGGCCTCCAGACCGCCCCACATCCTTTCGCCCATCTGCCAGAGATGCTTGATCACGGGCTCACGGCGGTAAATGCCGATGACGGCCTTGGCCGCCGCCAGCGACAAGGCGTCGCCGCCGTAGGTCGAGGACACAATCGCCTGCTCAAGGTGCCGCATCCATGCCGCCTTGCCGCAATACACGGCCAGCGGCATGCCGTTGGCCACGCCCTTGGCGAAGACCGCCAGATCGGGAGTCACCCCGAAGTATTCCTGGACGCCGCCGATGGCGATCCGGAACCCGGTCACGATTTCATCGAAGACCAGCGCCGCGCCGGTCTGATCGGCGAACTGCCGCAAAAAGGGATAGAAGGTGGCGCCGTCCTCAAAGTGGTCATAGTCGGCCGCCACCACCACCGCCGCGATCCGGCCCTCCAGACGGACGCGCAGTTCTTCCAGCTGCTCGCGGTTGTTCCAGCCCGCGGCATGATGCAGGGCGGACAACTCCGGGGGGACGCCCGGCACCTGGGCCGCGGCCGCCTGCCCCGGCAAGGCCAGCCCACGGCCGGCCAGGGCGTTGAGCCAGCCATTGTAGCCAATCTGGATGACATGCGAACGGCCGGTGGCCTGGCGGGCGATCTTGATGCAGGCTGCCACCGCCTCGCCGCCGGTTTTCAGAAACCGGACCCGCTCCGCACCCGGGATGATCTCGGAAAACAAATGCGCGACCTCGGCTTCCAAGGGATGCGGGTATCCAAAAATGATCCCGCGCGACAGCTGTTCGCGGATGGCCTCGTCGACTTCCGGGTAGCAATATCCGAGCGAAATCGGCCCCAGACCATTGCGAAAATCGATGTATTCGCGGCCGTCGGCATCCCAGACGCGGCACCCCCGGCCGCGCACGATGACCGCCGGTTCCTCCGGTGGCCAGGTGACGCGCTTGGAACAGGTGCTCGATCCCCAGGGGATTCGCGACGTCAGCATGTCGTGGTAGTAGGCGTTGTTCTTCATGCAAACCATCCGTTGGCCAATGGCCAATGAACTAACTCAGGCGGACTATGAAATAAGCGCAGTCATCAGGGACGGTGAAGGCGACGGCGACGGCGCCGTCCTGCGGGAATAGCCGGCGCGGCTCTTGCCCGGACAGGGGCAGGAGCAACTCCGCGGTCCGGCTTTCCGGGGGCATGGGCATGGTGAACTGCCGGCAACCGCCGGCCGGCCGGATCCGCCGCACAATGCGGAGCATGCGGTACGCGCGGGAAGAAGGGTCGCGCTTGGCTTCCAAAACGTCATCAAGCTCCTGCTCATACTGGCTGGCCAGGAAATGCACCAGCAGCCGGCCCTGATCATCGCGATATTTCCGGCTGTACCAGCCGGCCGGAAGCGCCGCCGGCAGCCAGCCCCTCGAGAGCGGCCCGGAAGGCCTGCAGCGTCGTGGCGATGTTCGGATCCCTGTACGTCGAAAAGGTGAACAGTCTCTCGAGGCCGCTTGCTGAGGCCGACGCCCCGTAGGCCCCAC
>JAKLHU010000134.1 GCA_022709995.1 Verrucomicrobiota bacterium
CGCCTGGGACTTCGCCGTGGAAACCGTCCTGGCTCTGCAGGACGGCAGTGAGGGCAGCGTCCTCGTCGGCGAGGCTGATATGTTCCAAAACCCGACCCGGGTTGACGGTTTCACCATCACCGGCGGCCGGGCGTGTGGCCGCGCCGAGGACGGCTATGGCGGCGGCGGACTCCTGCCCGGCAAAGTCATCCTGACCCGCTGCCGGGTGACCGGCAACCTGGCGCGCTCCGGGGGCGGACTGGCCCTCCGCGGCGGCGCCGAAGTCCATGCCAGCCTCATCGCCGACAATGACCTCCTGGCCGAAGGCTGGGGCGGACTCGGCGGCGGCATCCGCCTGCTCGGCCCCGGCGCCGTGGTCGCCAATTCCGTGCTCACCGGCAATGGCGCCGCCGGCGAAGTCCGGGCCGGCGGCGGCATCTACGCGGAAGGCGCCGTCACCATCGCCGCCTGCACCATCGTCGGCAACGCCGCTCTCCGCCAGGGCAGCGGCGTCAGCCTGGCCGGAACCGGCGGCCAGCTGCTCAACTGCCTGGTCTGGGGTAACCTGGGTTCGTCCCCGCAAGTCTCGGACGGCGACGCCCTCATCAGCCACTGCGCCATCACCGGCGGCCCAACCAATCATGGCAATGTGCCCTTGGAAGCCGCCAACGCCGGCCCGGGCGGAGTCAACAGCAATGACAACTGGGTCGACGGCTACTACGTCTGCTTCGCCGATCCCGACAACCGCAATTTCCGTCTGGCCACCGGGTCGTATGCCATCAACCGAGGCCTGGAACCGACCTGGAATGACGATGGCGGCGGAGACGCGGCCGGCCAGCCCCGGCAACAACAGGGCCATGCCGATCTCGGCGCCTATGAAAGCCCCTGGCCGGGAAACCTGGCTTTTGACTTTGCCGTGGACTTCCCCTGCCTGTACCGCGAGCGATCAGCCGTGTGGCCGGTCCCGGGACTGGCTACCCCGGAGGGCGCCGTCCTCAGCTTCCAAGACCTAAACGACTTGGCCGCCTGGCAGGAAGAGGAGGACGGCCGCTGGTCCGCCGAATGGCGCGCCGCCGGCCTGGCCAACCCGCGCCTCGAGGCGCGCATGACCGGCTCGGGAACCGAATACTGGCGTGTCTTTTCCCTGGCCAGGACCCTGACCGTCCGGCCGCGCCCCCTGACGGTGGCCGCCGACGACCAGGAATACACCTATGGACAGGAATTCCCGATCTTGACCTGGAACATAATCGGCGGCAGTCTGGCTGCCGGCGACACCATGACCGGAGCACTGGACAGCGCCTATGCCGGCATTCTGGACCAGAGCTATCCCATCACTCGAGGTACGCTCCAAGTCGAGGACGGCGCCGGTGGCGCCAACTACCGGCTGGAATTCTGGCCCGGCATCCTGACCTGCCACAAGGCCGAAGCGACCCTGACCGTCACCGATAACGACCTGGTCTACAACGGCACGACCGCCGCTTTCTCCTGGACCAGCGCCCCGCCTGGCCTGGAGGGCGCCATCACCTGCACCGGCATCGATGGCACCACCTACGGCCCCGCCTCGGAACTGCCCGTCAACGCCGGAACCTATCTCGTAACGGTGCAGGTGCAAGACCCCCACTACGCCGGCGAAGTCGAGTCGATCCTGCACATCCACCAGGCCCCGCTGACCGTCACCGCCGCCAATTGCTCCAGAATGTTCGGCGTCCCCAATCCCGCCTTTGCGCTGACCTACACGGGCTTCTGCGCGGACGACGGCCCGGATGACCTCGAACCGCCGCTGGCAACCTGCTCGGCCGCGCCCGACAGCCCGGTCGGCAAGTATGCCATTGTCCTGTCCGGCGGCCAGGCCGCCAACTACGAACTGTTGCCGCAAGAAGGCGCCCTGACCATCACCCCGGCCACGGTCACCGTCAGCGTGACGGTCGCTCCAGCCGTGTATGGCGACCGCCTGAATGACCTGACGGTCTCGACCGCCGCCACCCACGCCGTCACCGGCGCTCCCGTGCCCGGGACGATCCGCTGGGGCGATGCGGGCGATACGGCCCTGCCCGCCGGAGACCACGCCTGCGACTGGACCTTCCTCCCGGACGATGCCAACTTCGCCGCCGCCAACGGCACCGCCGCCGTCATCGTCGCCAAGGCCCCGCTGACCGTCCGCGCACCAAGCCTCGAACGCGGAACCGGCACCGCGAATCCAGCCATGACACTGACCTACACCGGCTTTATCCCGGGCGAAGACGAACATGCGCCCGGAGTCTTTGCCACGACGCCAGTTCTGGTCTGCGCCGCCTCGACGGACAGCCCGGCCGGTTCCTACCCAATCCAAATCCTGCCCGGCGAAGCCGCGAACTACGAAATGACCTACCTTGATGGCTGGCTGCAAGTCCTCCTGACCTTTCCACAAGTCGACAGCATGAATGCCCCGAATACCTTCTACGGCACATCGCTGCCAGACATCGCCTTGACCGGCCGCTTCGTGCACCCGGTGACCGGCGCCGCCGTCGCCGGGACAATGTTCTGGGAAAGTGAACCGGAATTGCTGCCGGCGGGAACGCATTCCCGCCCCTGGCGGTTCGTTCCCGACAACGGTGACTGGTACGCCCCCGTCACCGGCATGGCCGACATTGTCGTCCTCCCGCGCCAACTGGTGATTGCCGCCGTTGCCGGCAGCAAGAGCTATGGCGAAAACGACCCGCCATTCGCCTGGGAGTTCGACGCCGAGTCCATGCCCCTGGTCGACGGCGACGCCCTTGACGTGCTGGTGCGACGCTCCGCCGGGGAAATGCCCGGCGCCTATGAACTGTGGCCGGAAGTCATCGGCCTCAGCGACAATTACACGGCCAGGCTCCTCCCCGGGACCTTGACGATCCGCCGTCTGCCGGTATCGGTTTACGCCGGCAGCCAGCACAAGCCCTTCGGCGAACCGGATCCGGCCTTGACGTACACGCTCACCGGCGGCGCCCTGCTGGAAGGCGACGCCTTCAGCGGCAGCCCGAGCCGCGAGGCCGGCGAGGACCGCGGGTCGTACGCCATCACCCAGGGAACACTGCAACTGCCGGAGTACTACGAGCTCGCGTTCACGGCGGGCCGACTGTCCATCCTGTCGCGCCAACTCGTCATCGCCGTCACGCCCTGGAGCAAGATCTACGGCGATCCCGATCCGGCCTGGGAATGTACCATCGCCATGGGGGCGCTGCTGCCGGGCGATGCGCTGACCGGTTCGCCGGCACGCCAGCCGGGCGAAGCCATCGGCAAATACGCCTTTACCGCCGGCGACCTGCGGGTCAATGACAACTACACGCTCAACTTCAGGAGCGGCACGGTCACCATCACCCCCCGAGCCATCACCGTTCAAGCCCATGACGCCTGGCGCTTTCCCCGAATGCCCAATCCGCCCCTCACCTATGAAATAACGGAAGGCGCGGTCGTTGACGGAGCGTCCTTCACCGGTGACTTGTCCTGCACCCAGACGACCGCACTGGGCCAGTATGAAATCAAACAGGGGACGCTGGCGCTGAACGGAAACTACACCTTGACCTATCGGCCCGGCGTCATGGAAGTGGTCTCGCCTAAAATCACGGCCTGGGAGGCCACCTCCGCCGACCTGACTTATGGCCAGAAACTCGCCGACGCCGAGCTGACCGGACGCTTCCTTCATCCCCGCACCGGCGAACCCGTCCCGGGAACCCTGCAATGGGAGCTGCCCGAGACAGCGCCGAACCCCGGCGTCCGCATGCAGGCGGCGAAGTTTCTCCCGGAGCCGTCGACCTGGCTCGACCCGGTAAAGCTGGCGGTGTCCGTGACCGTGCACCGTATCCGCCTCAAGGTGGTCGGGGAATCCTACGATATCATCTGGGGTGATCCGATTGGCGATGGCACCGGATACAAATACCAAATCACCGAAGGCGCCTTGTTGCCTGGCGATGCGCCGACCGGAAGCTTGATCTGCGTCAATACCGGCCATGTCGGGACGTATGAAATCTCCATGAGCAACTTGCGGTTCCCCGCCTATTATGACGTCGAGTTCGTACCCGGCACTCTCACGATTCGACACCGCCACCTGACCGTGCAGGCCGACGACATGAGCAAGCTCATGAACCACCCCGATCCATTCTATACCTACACCATCATCGACGGCTCCCTGGCCGGAACCGCGTTTTTCAGCGGCATCTTTATGCGCGAATCCGGCGAAACGCCAGGAACCTATCGCATGATGCTGGGCACATTTAAAGTGTCGACTGCCGATTGCATCCTGCACTTTGTCGAAGGCACCTTCACCATTCTGCCCGTGCCGGTGCAGCGAATCGTCTACGCCACCTCAATTTATGTCGGCGAGACGCTGTCCCGTTCAACTCTGCGTGGCGTGCAGGGCTTTGAAGACACTGCCGTCCGCGGCGGTTCGGCCGCAACCCTGGCCTGGGCGTCGCCAGACGCGCTGCTTCCGGCGGGGACCTGGTCGCAGGAATGGCTGTACAGCGATGATACAGGCATCATCGACCGCGGCATGTGCAACGTGAAGGTGATCCCGCTCCGGGTGACCGTGGCCCCGAGATACTCTCCCCGGGTGACCCGCGGCGACGAAGAAGAAGACTTCCCCGCCGATGACGTCGGGGATGACTGGGGCGTCGACCGGTTTGCCAGCCTCGAAGAAGCCTTGGCCGCCGTTGCCCCAGGCGGCGAAGTGCTGGTTGAACCGGGTGAATATCTGGCCCCGGCCCAGGGGTGGATCATTGACCAAAGCGTGACCATCACCGGCTATGAGGACGCCCCGTCGCCGAATCCAAATCCACAATCGGCACCGGAACCAGGGGAGGAACAGGAGCCGGCGCCAGAGTTGCGGCCAGAGCCGAAAACGGAATCGGAATCGCTGCCGAGACCCGAATCGCTGCCGGGGCAGGAGTCCGGGGGGGCGCTCGAACCGGAATCGTGGCCGTGGCCACAGGCACAGTTCAACCCAAGTTCTGAAGTCATTCTGCGGGGAGAAATCATCATCGCCGGCGACGAGGACGCGGACATCGAGCTCAGCGGCTTGACCATCCTGGCACCGACCGGCGCGGTCGCGGTCAGAATCGCGGCCAAAAACGCCTCCGTACGCCTGCTGGAAAATTGTCTCCGCGGCGACCAGTCGGCCATACGAGTCGAGGATTTTTTCTCGCTTTACATAGACGGCAATGTGCTCTCCGGCATGGAGAGCGTGTCCGCTCCCGACCGCCTCGACATCCCGCCAGCCTGGCTGGAGCAGAATGAGTTTCAGACCCCGTGACCGGCGTTCTGGTCAAACGCCGGCCCGCCGGGCCTGCTCAAGGCAGGAAGAGCGCGCCCGGCAACTCCGCCAGCGTCTTTTTGGGCTGGCGCCGCTTCCATTCCGGCGGCGGCTTCCAGCCCGGCTTCAAAAGCATGCCATAGGCGGCGGCGGCCGGCGCGATGGTCTCCCACACGGTAAACTGGTTTTGGTCGACGGCCCGTGACTCCATGTTGACAAAGCGACGCCAAATCGGCATGCGCTTCTGGATGATGTCCTCGCATTCCTGACGCTTCAGATCGCGGCCGCCGGTCCATGCCGAGGGCAGCAAGGTGACATCACAGCCAGGGAACCGCTGGTCGGCGCGCTTCTCGACCTCGATCCGGAACACCGACATGGCCGCCTCGTAGTTGTTCTTGCCGGTGAACGTGTAGGGAATCAGACCGGGAATCGGGTCGACGTACTGGCTCTCCCGCGACCACATCGGGTGCGAAAGGATGCGCACCGGGTAGACTTCCCCCAGGCCGGTCGTCAGCGAACGGCCCATGGGATTGGCGCCCAGCATCCAGTCCGCCAGCAGCAAAGCCGCGGCACGATACTTTTCCTCGCCGCTCACACGCCAGGCCATAAGCAGGAAAGCACCCTTGTGAAACGGCAGCCCGGCCCCCCAACCCAGAAATGGAAAATAACCGTGTTCCAAGGGCCAGTTGACGTTCCGGTAAGCCAGCTCGTCCTGACTCCGCAATAGCTTGTCCGCCTCCCGGACGACCATGTCACGGTACTCCCGGGCATGGAACTTCAACAACCCGTGCCCCTCTGCCAGGGGACTGAGAAAATAAGGACGCCGATGCTCGAAAACAAAGCGCAGGGCAGCCTGAAAATAAACGTCGCCCTCGGCAATTTCCCGATACGCCTCCGCCTTGGTAAGAAGATACAGGGACAAGGCCGCCCGATAGACCAGATGCGCCGGCAGCACCGCCGGCTCGCGGTACGTCAGCTCGCCCTGCTTCCGGTCGACAGTGAACACTCGCTCCGCCCGGTTGCGCTCGTCCTGCGCAAAGGCCCACGCCCGCTCGGCCGAAGCCCGGAACCGCTGTGCCAGCTCGGGCCGGCCTGACTGCCGGTACGCCCGCGCCAGATCGGCCGCATAGGACGCGTACTCCAGG
>JAKLHU010000135.1 GCA_022709995.1 Verrucomicrobiota bacterium
CGCCGCTCTTCTTCTGGCCCTCGCGCCTCGATCCGCTGCAGAAGGGGCCGCAACTGCTGACCGACATCCTCTACCGGATGCTGGCGGACCACGCCGGCGAACGCCCGCAGGTGGCGCTGGTTGCCAACGGCGCCCACCAGCGCCATTTCCACGACATCCTGCGCTGGCACGACCTCTATGGCCGGCTGGCGGTGTGCGATTTCGAGGAGGGCCTCTCGCGCCTCGCATATGCCGCCTCGGACTTCACGCTGATCCCCTCGCGCTTCGAACCGTGCGGCCTGCCCCAGATGATCGGCCCGCTGTACGGCAGCCTCCCGATCGTCCATGACACCGGCGGCCTGCACGACACCGTTACCCACCTCGACGTCGCCAAGAACAGCGGCAACGGCTTTGTCTTCCAGTATTACGACGCCAACGGCCTGCGCTGGGCCATCGGCGAGGCGATGCGCTTCCACGGTCTCGCCCACCGCGTCCGCCAAAAACAAATCACCCGCGTGATGCAAGAGGCCGAAACCACCTTCACGCATGCCAACACGGCGGCCGCCTATGTCAAACTCTATGAACAAATGCTGCAACGGCCGCTGCTTCCGCAAGCCGCCGACATCCCCGACGCCAGCCGTCCGCTCTGAAACAACCATGATTCCGAAAAAATGCAATAACCTCTATGACGAGCTCTGCCAGACCTCGTCGGCCTATTTCAGCATGCCGCTGGATGAATGCGGCCCCATCGGCGCCGAACTGCTCCTCTGCCTGGAAGCCGCCCTCACCATCCTGGAAAAAAAACACCTCGAGCCGTCCGGCAAAGACTTCCAGGAGTCGCTCGGCAACATTCTCCATCTGTCCACGCGCCTGCGCGGATTCATGCTGGCGGAAGTCGCCAATGACTTGCGAGACTCCTTGGACATGAATGGCGAGGGCCGCCTCGCCATCGTCAACGACTGCATGAGCTTGGTCCAAACCGCGAAAACCTTCGTCGCCTGACCATGCCGGCACGGGCAGGAACGCCAAGCCCTCGACAAGGAGACCGCGCTTGCCCCGCCGGTAAACGCCACAGTTTCCGGCGGATTCAGCGCCGTCTGGGAGTCCCGGGCCGCTTGACCGAAAAGCCGAAAAAGCCGACCCGCTTGCCCAGACCATAATATTCGCCGTGCGCATACGCCAGCAGTCTCGCCTGCTCCAGGCAGAGCTTCCCCCGACGGTCCAGCAGCTCCGGCGAGACATGCACGGCCACGATTTCGGCAACGAACAAGTCGTGCGAACCTAGCTTGACCGTCTTCCGCACCTTGCATTCCAAATTCAGCGGGCATTCCGCCAGCAGCGGCGCGGATACCACCTCGCCGGCGACGCGGCTCAAACCCGCCAAGGCGAACTTGTCCGTGTCGCGACCTGATTTCATGCCGCACAAATCGGTCGCCTTCGCCAAATCCTGCGTCGGAATATTGACGACGAACTCGCGCGTGGCCGTGATGATGGCGTGCGAAAAACGGTCCGGGCGAATGGAAATCGACAGCATCGGCGGATCGCTGCACACCGTCCCAGCCCAGGCGACCGTGATGATGTTTTCCGGCTGCTCCGCGCGGCCGCCGCAGCTCACCAACACCACCGGCACCGGCGCCAGCAGCGTGCTCGGCTTCCACAGCCGCTTGGCCTGGCCACTGCTGACCGGTTCGCTGGCCTCCGGTCGGATACGACGACTACCGTGACGGTCGTCGTCATCCCGGCTCCGGACTACCTCCGCCGGACGACCGTACTGCTGCCGCGGCGAAGTGCTGCTCTTCGCGGCTGACTTCTTTGCCGCCGCCCCGCCGCCCCGCCGTCTGTTCTCGCCTGTTGCCATGTCGCCATCCTTCACAAAATCTTAACCTCACCCTGGCCCAGTTGCCAGATAACTCACGAAATATCCGTGAGTAATGTAATCCAAGTTTCCGGTTTGGATAGATTCCGACCGCCATTTCGACGTAATCAATCAGCCATTGCATCTGACGGCGGTAGTGGCCTGCCGCGCCAAGGTGGCGCCTCCGGCCCTGAAGCGCCGGCCCTGAAGCGCCCAAGCGTTGACCCCTCAAATGCTCAATTATCAATGGCTGACCACTTTCAACGCAAATCCCGAAAAACGCTCCCGTCAGTGGAAAATACGGCCGGCGCAGGCATATTATCTTGACTGCTCCATTTTCCACCGGCCAGCAGACTCCGCTCCCGGCCGGCGCCCACCCGACGGAAACGCTTCCCGCCAACGCTGCCGTCGCCCACAACCGAAGGAATCCACGGCCATGACCTTCATTCTGACCGAAGCCGAAGCCCGCATCCTCGGATGCCTGCTCGAAAAACAAACGACCACCCCCGATGCCTACCCGCTGACCCTCAACAACCTCGTCCTGGCCTGCAACCAGAAATCAAACCGCGACCCGATCGTCAACTACGATGAAAGGACTGTCGTCAGCGGACTCGATGGCCTGCGGGACAAGAAACTCGCGGTCCTGATTGGCCAGGACGGCGCCCGCGTGCCCAAATATGGTCACATTCTGGAACAGACCATACCCCTGCCCAAACGGGAACTGGCCATTCTCTGCGTCCTCCTCCTGCGCGGACCGCAAACTCCCGGCGAACTGAAAACACGCACCGAACGTCTGGGAGACTTCACCACCATCGAGGACGTCGAACAAACGCTCGCCGCCATGCTCGCCCGCGAGGACCCGCCCCCCCTGATCGTCAAACTGCCCCGCCAGACCGGCAAACGCGAAGCCCGCTTCGCCCACCTCCTCTGCGGCGAACCGGAACAACCCGCCCCCGAAGCCTGGATGCCGCCCCCGGAACCCGCCCGCCAGGAACTGACCGCCGAACAGACGCGCCTGGCTGCCCTGGAAAATCACGTCGTGGAACTGCAGGCCCTGCTCGAAAAACTGCAAACCGAACTCGCCGAACAGCGCCAGCTGACCGACAAGCTGAAGGAACTGCTCTGACACCACGGCACCTCGGCGCCACGACCAGCCCGGACCGCGCCTCCCAACCCGCCGCGACAGCCCGGACCGCAACACCCTGATCCGTGCGGAAAAAACACCGCCGCCAAAATCCCCCGGCCCTCTTGTCGACGCCCCAAAACACCGCCGCCAGAGTGAACTCTATACTCTTGCCCACCCCGCGCGCGGCCAGCTCCAAAGACAGTAAGCGGTCAACCAGAGATAACTGAGCTCTTGAGGAGTCAACGCTTGGGCGTCTCAGGGCCTGAGGCGCCACCTTGGCGCGCCAGGCCACGATGGCCGACAAATGCAACCGCTGACCGATTACCGAAGACCCTCGCGCCAGCCATTTCCCTGCTTGCCAAAGCCCTGTTTCGGCATTACATTAAACGCTTTACGTCTCCGTACGCTGTCACGGCAAAACCAAACCGTCAACAAAGGACCGAACAACTCAATGAACACTCACGAAGTCGACCACATGTGCTGTGTGAAAAAGGGGTGCAACCACGGCCCCGCACCTATTCCCCAGGAAGGAAAATGGACGCAAGCCAAGGAAGTCAAGGACATCTCCGGCTTGACGCACGGTGTGGGCTGGTGCGCTCCCCAGCAGGGCGCCTGCAAACTGACTCTCAACGTCAAAAACGGCATCATCGAAGAAGCCTTGGTCGAAACGCTGGGCTGCTCCGGCATGACCCACTCCGCCGCCATGGCGGCGGAAATCCTGCCCGGCAAGACTATCCTCGAAGCCCTCAACACCGACCTGGTCTGCGATGCCATCAACACCGCCATGCGCGAACTTTTCCTGCAGATTGTCTACGGCCGCAGCCAGTCGGCCTTCTCCGAAGACGGACTGCCCATCGGCGCCGGCCTGGAAGACCTCGGCAAAGGACTCCGCTCCCAAGTGGGAACCATGTACGGCACCAAGCAAAAAGGCGCCCGCTATCTCGAAATGGCGGAAGGCTATGTCAACCGCATCGGCCTGGACGAGAACAACGAAATCATCGGCTACGAGTTCGTCAGCCTCGGCAAGTTCATGGACGCCGTCAAGAAGGGCGTGGACGCCAACGAGGCCCTGGCCAAGGCCAAGGGAAGCTACGGCCGCTTCGCCGAAGCGGCAAAAATCATGGATCCGCGCCACGAATAAACTCTCAATCAGCGAGGTGAACATAACATGGCTCTCTTTGAATCATATAGCCGCCGCATCGACCAGATCAACGCGGCCCTGCAGCACGTCGGCATCGCTTCCCTGGAAGAAGCCGAGGCCATCGTCAAAAGCAAAGGCATCGACGCCCACAAAATCGTCAAGGATGTCCAGCCCATCGCGTTCGACAATGCCGGCTGGGCCTACACGGTAGGCGCCGCCATCGCCATCAAAAAAGGCTGCCGCAAAGCGGCCGCCGCCGCCGAAGCCATTGGCATCGGCCTGCAATCCTTCTGCATTCCCGGCTCCGTCGCCGACGACCGCAAGGTCGGCCTCGGCCACGGCAACCTGGCCGCCATGCTCCTGCGCGAAGAAACCAAGTGCTTCTGCTTCCTGGCCGGACATGAATCCTTCGCCGCCGCCGAAGGCGCCATCGGCATCGCCAAATCCGCCAACAAGGTCCGCAAACAGCCGCTGCGCGTCATCCTGAACGGCCTGGGCAAGGACGCCGCCTACATCATCAGCCGCATCAACGGCTTCACCTATGTCCAGACGCAATTCGACTACGCCTCCGGCAAGCTGACGGTGGTCCGGGAAGTGCCCTTCTCCAAAGGCCCGAAGGCCGCCGTGCGCTGCTATGGCGCCGACGACGTCCGCGAAGGCGTCGCCGTCATGTGGCTGGAACAGGTCGACGTGTCCATCACCGGCAACTCCACCAACCCCACCCGCTTCCAGCATCCGACCGCCGGCACGTACAAAAAGGAATGCGTCGAACGCGGCAAAAAATACTTCTCGGTCGCCTCTGGCGGCGGCACGGGCCGGACGCTGCATCCCGACAACATGGCCGCCGGCCCCGCCTCCTACGGCATGACCGACACCATGGGACGGATGCATTCCGACGCCCAGTTCGCCGGCTCGTCCTCAGTCCCCGCCCACGTTGAAATGATGGGCCTGATCGGCATGGGCAACAACCCGATGGTCGGCGCCACCGTCGCCGTCGCCGTCGCCATCGAAGAAGCCTCCAAATAAGACCTACGGCAAACCATGCCGCAAGCCATCTCCCGATGGCAGGCAAGACCCCGCCGGCCGGCCGGACCCTGTACCTGGGACCGGCCGGCCTTTTTTGGCGCCGAAAAACAAGCGCTGGCCCTGGGGCGCTCAAGCCTCGTTTCCGCCAACGCCAGCCACGGCGACGCAACCGGAAAATAGCCGTTGCGTAGACGCCGCCGGGAAGTAGGCGCCCCAGGCCCTGGGGCGCTCAAGCCTCGCTCTCGCCAACGCCCGCTGCGGCGACGCGACCGGAAAATGGGCCAAAGAGTAGGCGCCGCCAGGAAGTAGGCGCCCCAGGCCCTGGGGCGCTCAAGCCTCGCTCTCGCCAACGCCCGCTGCGGCGACGCGACCGGCAAATGGCCGTTGCGTAGGCGCCGCCAGGAAGTAGGCGCCCCAGGCCCTGGGGCGCTCAAGCCTCGCTCTCGCCAACGCCCATCGCCAGGGAAAGGGAACCTGCCGCAATGGCCCAAAACAACGAGGCTCCGACCGCCCCGCAAGGGTGTGGTCGAAGCCTCGGCAACGGACTATGGACCGCTGGTTAGAACGTGTAGGTCATGGCCGCGCTGATGATGTCCGCATCGCCGCCGACCTTGCCGCGCAAGGTGCCGGTCTCGCCACGGGTGACCATATTCACATTTTCAAAGAAAATATGGGTGTAGCCGAGGTCGAAGCGGATGTTCTCGGAATATTTGTAGCCGAGGCCGGCGCTGGCCCAGTAACGGTTGGCGTCAGGCAGGCGAACAGTACGGGTATTCACGCTCGAAACCGGGGTCTTGTCATACGCAACGCCGCAGCGCAGGGTGACGGCTTCCGTCAACTTGTATTCGCCGCCGACGGCAAAGCGCCAGCAGTCATCCCATGCCATGTCCACGCTGTCGCCGCTCTTGCCCAAGATCGGACGGTCAAATTCCACGGTCAGGTCTTCCATCACGCTCCACTCCGTCCAGCAGATGTCCCCCATGACCGTCCACTTTTCGCTCAGGTCCTGCTGAACGCCAAAGTTGACCATGGCCGGGAGATTCAATTCGGCTTCCGCCGAGCTGGAGCTCTTGAGACCCATGCCAGTCAAAATCGCCGGCACGTTGCGAACGCGGGCGTCAAGCTCCAAATCCTGCGTCATCCGCGAACGATAGCCCAGACCAAGACGGGTGCCGCTGACCGGCTGATAGAGCACGCCCAGCGTAAAGCCG
>JAKLHU010000136.1 GCA_022709995.1 Verrucomicrobiota bacterium
GTGCGCCCATTCGTGCACGGGGCGACCGGCATAATCCCGGACCGTCAAACGCAGGCGCACGGTCGCCGTTTCCGGCCGGCTGTTGTAGACTTGCACCGACAGGGCGACCGCTTCTTCCGGAAAAAAGACATTGCCGGCCACCGGCGAAAGCACGGCGCAGCTCAATGAAACGGGCTCGGCCGCCTGCCAAGGCGTCGCCGCCGCCCCCGTTTCAAACTGCACCGCATCCATCCAGACCACGGCGTCCCCCTGCGGCCGGACCGCCAGCCAGAACTGGTTGTGTCCGCCGAGCTTCTGCCGTGGAAAAGGCAGCTCGTAGCGCTGCCACTCGGTGGACAGCCGCACGAACGCCCTGGCGTTGCCGCCCATCCAGTTGGTCCGGTACCCTTCCAGCATGACCTGGGCCCCGTCGGCCGCCGCGCGCAAAAACACCGACATCACATAATCCGTCTCCGGCGCCAGCGCCATGACCGCGTGCGTGGTGACGTCCTGCGAAAACCGCAGGCAGCGGGCGCCGTCGCTGGCTTGGCCGCTGACGATTTCGCCGCCGGTCCAGGCGCCATGGCCCGTTTCAAAGCTGCTGTCGCCAGGAATAAGATTAACGCTCCGCGCCAACGGCGCCGCGATGAGCCATAACGCCAGTCCCCAGAATGCCTGCCGCACGCATGTCCTCATGGCCAACACCCTTCTTTTGCCGCTCCGCCACCATTGCCGAACCCGACCAGACCGAAAAATGTTAATATACAGCCCGCCGGGCCAATGCCCAGAAAATAAACCTCGCTTTTTCCTCCCCCGCAGTTGAGTTCCCAGCTTACATAATTATATTTTGATGGGTGATTTGACATGATTTTCCGCAGAAAGGAATACGACCTAGCATGAATACAGTCCACATTGGCATTATCGGCTTCGGAACGGTCGGCGCCGGCGTTGCCGAGGCCATTTTGAAAAACGGCAGCCTGATCGCCAAAAGGGTCGGCTTCACGCCCGTCCTGAAAAAAATCGCCGACCTGGACATCACGACCGACCGCGGCGTCGAACTGCCGGCCGGCATTCTCACCACCGACGCCAAGGCCGTTGCCGACGACCCCGCGATCCAAATCGTCGTCGAGCTGGTCGGCGGAACCACGTTCGCGAAGGACATCATCCTCCGGGCCCTGCGCAACGGCAAATCCGTCGTCACCGCCAACAAGGCCTTGCTGGCGACGGCCGGCGAAGAGCTGTTCGCCGCCGCCGCCACGCACGGCGCCGACATCGGCTTCGAGGCCAGCGTCGGCGGCGGCATCCCCTGCATCAAGGCCCTGCGCGAAGGCCTGGCCGCCAATCACATCAAGGAAATTCTCGGCATCCTCAACGGTACCTGCAACTACATTCTCACCCGCATGGAGACCGAACGCGCCGACTTCGACGACGTGCTGGCCGCGGCCCAGGCCGCCGGCTATGCCGAGGCCAATCCGGCCCTCGACGTCGACGGCCATGACACGGCCCACAAAGCCGCCATCCTGGCCAGCCTCGCCTTCGGCAAATGGTTCAAAGCCGAGGACGTCTACGTCCAAGGCATCCGGTCGGTCACCATCAGCGACATCGAACACGCCGCCCGCCTCGGCTATCGCATCAAGCTGCTGGCCATCGTGAAGGAAATCAACGGCCGCATCCAGCTCGGCGTGCATCCCGCCCTGGTGCCGGTCAAATCGCTCTTGGGCAACGTCAGCGGCGTCTTCAACGCCGTCTGGATCAACGGCGACATTGTCGGCAACACCATGTACTACGGCCGCGGCGCCGGCCGCGCCGCCACCTCCAGCGCCGTCGTCGCCGACCTGATCGACATCGGCCTCAACCTGGTCAACGCCTGCCCGCGCCGCCTGCCCGCATTCCCGGTTTTCACCAACTATGACGGTCTGATGGGAAGCGCGGACATTGTCTCGCGCTTCTATGTCCGCCTGCAGATTGCCGACCGCCCGGGCGTCCTGGCCAAGGTCAGCGGCGTTCTCGGCAAACACGGCATCAGCCTGGCCAGCGTCACCCAAAAGGAAGTCGACCAGCCCTCCGTACCCATGATCATCCTCACCCATCAAGCCCACGAGGCCGACATCCAGGCCGCCTTGGCGGAAATCGATCTTCTGGACGATGTCTTCGAAAAACCCGTGCTCTTCCGCATCGAAGACGTCGAATAAGCCATTCCCGCCCCCTTTCCCGGCCGGCCGGATCGCCGGCGGCCACGCTGCCCCTCCTTCGGGATGGCTTTGGCCCGGCCCCGTCCGCGGCCGCCGAACCGCGCCAGCCGGTATTCATTTCTTTCGAGTCTGCCGACCTTGTCCCGGAAAAGAGGACTGTCATGACGACCGCCCACAGCTTGCCCGAATCCACCTCGCAATCGCCGGCCCCGGCAGCGGCAGCGGCGACGCCGTTCCGTTTCCGGCGCTTGATCTTCCCGCTGTTCAGCCTCATCCTGCTGCTGGCCCTGTGGCCCGTCCATTCCTACCACCCGGCCGACATCGACTACCTCCTGGGCGGCATCGCCTCCAACGCCTACCCGCGCAATCTGCTGGGCGTGCTGGGGGCCTCGCTGGCCTGGTTCATGCTGGTCACGTTCGGGCTGGCGTCGTATCCCATCGTTCTCCTCGCCGTCGTCTGCAATTGCCGGCGGCTGTTCTGGCGCCTCGGCATCCGGCCCCTGTCCTGGGAATACCTCTGCGCCTTCATCCTGTTTGCGTTCGGCGGAGCGATGCTTCTCGGCATCTGGCAAAACGCCTTCTCGACCATCACCGAAGCCCTCAACATCGCCACCATCCCCGGCGGCGTCATCGGCCAGCGCTTCTGCGCCCCCGGCCAGGGCTGGCTGCGCCTGCTCCTGAACCCGACCGGCTCCGCCATCGTCGCCGCCACCATGATCGCCGTCGCGCTCGCCGTCATCTGGTTCTTCGACTGGCAACTCCTCGTCGCCCCGTTCCTGTTGGAAAAACTGCGCTCGCTCAAAAAACGGCCGGAAGACCTCCCGGCTTCCACCTCGGCGCCGGACCAGGAGCCGTTCCCGCGACCGGCGCCGGCGCCGGCGCCATGAACGCCATCGGCACCGTCGTCCTCGGCGGCATGATCAGCGGGACGCTGCTCGTGGTGATCTTCGCGCCGCTCTTCTATGTGCTCATCGAAATGATCTTCGGCCGCCGCAAAGCCGCCCTCGCCGCCTGAACACGACCGCCATAATTCAAGGTACTGACAACATGAATAATCCCTGGTTTTTGACTATCACGGCCGGCACGGCTCTGCTCTTCGGAGGCTGCCTGAACATGGCGCCTGACTACCAACGGCCAGACGCCCCGCTGCCGGCCGCCGTCTGGCCGGCCGCCAGCGCCGCCCCGGCCGCCGCCGAGGCGCCGACCCCGCCGGAAGTCGCCTGGCAGGCGTTCTACGCCGACCAGCACCTGCACGACCTGATCGCCCTCGCCCTGGAAAACAACCGCGACCTGCGCCTGGCCGTCAAGAATCTCGACTTGTCCGCCGCCCTCTACGGCATCGAACGCGACTCCCTCTACCCGTCCCTGTATGCCAGCGGCGGCGCCGCCATCCAAAAACAATCCCAGCACCTGATCGGCGCCAACCAGCCCCGCCACGTCAAGGCCTACGAGGCCAACGTCGGCATCCTGAGCTGGGAGCCGGACTTCTTCGGGCGCATCCGCAATCTCTCGGACGAGGCCCTGGAAAACTTCTTCGCCGCCACCGAGAACTATCGCGGGGCGCAGATTCTGCTGGTGTCCTCGGTCGCCAAAGCCTATCTCAGCCTGGTCGCGGACCGCGAATCGCTGGCCCTGGCCGAGGCGACCCTGAAAAATCAACAGGACGCGTATCATCTCATCAAGCGCCAGTATGACAGCGGCCTGGCCACGGAACTGACGCTGCGCCAAGCCCAGATCACGGTGGAAACCGCCCGCGGCGACGTCATCCGGCTCCACCAGCAGGTCGCCCGGGACAGCAATGCCCTGACCCTCCTCATCGGCGCCGCCCTGCCCGACACGGCTCTGCCCAGCAGCCTCAAGGACGTCACAACTCTGACGGACATCGCCCCCGGACTGCCGTCGGAACTCCTGCTGCAGCGGCCGGACATCATGGCCGCCGAGCACAAGCTCAAGGCCGCCAACGCCTTCATCGGCGTGGCCCGGTCCGCCTTTTTCCCCAGCATTTCCCTGACGGCCCTGTTCGGCACGGCCAGCAGCCAGCTGTCGGGGCTGTTCGAAGGCGGCTCCAGCACCTGGAGTTTCGTCCCCCAGGTCACCCTGCCCATCTTTGACGCCCGGACCTGGTCGGGCTACCGCGTCAGCAAGGCGAAGCAAGAACTCGCCCTGGCCGAATACGAACGGACCATCCAGCAGGCCTTCCGCGAGGTGAGCGACGCCCTCGCCGTGCGCGACACCATCGGCCAGCAGATCGAGGCGCAGGACGCCCTGGTGCTTGCCTTGCGCGAAACCCACCGCCTCGCCAACATCCGCTACGAACAGGGC
The DNA here is from genome assembly GCA_022709995.1 of Verrucomicrobiota bacterium. Taxonomy (GTDB): domain Bacteria; phylum Verrucomicrobiota; class Lentisphaeria; order Oligosphaerales; family Oligosphaeraceae; genus JAAZKI01. The sequence continues at coordinate 4,494 of JAKLHU010000136.1, forward strand.
ATCGACAGCTTCCTGAACGTCCTCGATGCGCAGAGAAACCTGTTCAGCGCCCAGCAGGGCCAAATCGCCCTCCGACTGGTCCAGGCAACCAACAAGGTCCACCTCTATGCCGTCCTCGGCGGCGGCGGCGGCCTGCCCCGCGGAAACGACCCCGACGCGCGCCAATAACCAAACCCGAAAAAACTGCCCGCGACGGCCGCGGTGCGGCAACAAGGGCAATTCAACCATCTTTTGGCCTGGCCCCGCTGTTCACCTCTGCTCCGTCCAGCCAGGGCAGCTGTCAAGCCTATGCGGACGGCAAAATGCGATATTGATTCAAGTCGTGCGGGCTTTCCCACTGCGGCAGGCGGGGCGCCGGGCCGGTGATGCACACCAGGGGCGGCCGGCGTTCGGCAAGGCCGTTGATGACCGCCCACAAGGTGGTGTCACCCCAAAACTGCGGGACGCTGTCCGCCGCGCTCACCGCCTGGAAAATCCGGGTCGGGGCGTCGTTGCCGGCCCGGATGGCGTCCAGTGCGAGACTTTCCAGGCGGCCCAAACCGGTTCGCGGGTCCGGCTCTTCCAGCAATCGGCGGGCCATGGCCGCCGGCACATAGGGCAGCGGCGCCGAAGGCATGCCCGCCAGCTCCCGCCAAACGGCCACGTCGTGCTCCGCAAACGCTTGGTCGACACGCACGGCAAAGTCACTCTGCGCCGGGGTGACCGGCCGCCGGCCGTCATACAAGGTCGCCAACTGCGCCGGACTGAGCTGACCCAGGCCATGGAATGGCACGATTCCGGGAAAGGACGCCACCTCGATCAGCTCCAGGCCACGGATGTCCTTCTGGTTCAGGCAGGTCAGCACATGAACCAGCATCGACTGGTCAAAAAGGCAGGAATCAAACCACAGGACAATGCGTTTATAGGCGCCGGCAGCGGCCAGGCGTTGATACTGGCCTCGCACCGCCGCCAGCAAACGCTCGCGGTTCAGACCGCCGCCCGTCACGCGAAACAAAAATTCGACCCGTGCCGCCATGGCCGCCGCATCCGGCCAGCCGGGGCAACGGTCGCCGTCGTACAGCACGTCGTGCCAGACCAGAATGTCACCGTCCAGGCCAGTCTGGGCGAGATTCCCGCCAACCGTGTCGCCGCCGGTGATGTGCAATGATGCCGCCGCCATGACCCTGCTCCCTCCGCCATCGAAAACCGCCACGCCCCGCGAACGCGAACGCGACGCGAACGCAAACGCGACGCGAACGCGAACGCGACGCGAACGCGAACGCGACGCGCCCGCCCGGTCTCGTCAATCTGGTCCGCGCCGAGGTGACGCGCGGCCGCCCGGATGTATATTTATTGGTGTCCGAAGCCCCTCTTCCCCGTCCTTCCGGAGCTGAAATGACCGACACCCTTTCCCTCAAAATGCTTGCCGCCCTGGCCGGCGCCGGCGCGGCCGGCACCCTGCTGCGCTTTTTCTGCCTGCGCCTGAGCGCGGCCGTGTTCAACCAATCCCTGCCCTATGGCACTCTGGTCGTCAACCTGGCCGGCGCCTTCCTGGCTGGTCTGATGCTCATGCTGGCTCAACACAAATACCCGGCCTGGACGCCCTATCTGCCCGTCCTGATGATCGGCTTTTTCGGCGCCTTCACCACCTTTTCCAGCTTCGCGCTGGAAACGACCACGATGTTCCAGAACGGCCACTGGCTGAAGGCCATGACCTACCTCGCCCTGCAAAACGCCGGCGGACTCGCCGCGGCGGGAGCCGGCTGCGCCAGCGCCAAACTGTGGAGCTGAACCGGAATGACCCTTCGCTTGCCGGTTGTCCGGACAAGACCATGTCCCTTACTGACAAGAATGCCGCCGGCCA
>JAKLHU010000137.1 GCA_022709995.1 Verrucomicrobiota bacterium
GCGCGGTCTTTTAGTTCGGCCTTGCAGTCCAGGTGGGGGATGTAGAGTTCCGTTTGGGGGGCCGGGGGAATATGGAAGTGCCCCGTCGTGGGAGCGTCCAGAGTCTGGACCAAGGTGACGAGAATGCCGTCCTCGGTTTCCAGTCCGTAGCGGGCGAAAAGGCGTCCCGGTCCGGCGACGGCCGGGCGGAGTTGCCGGTAATGGGGCGCGGGAATGGCTTCCGGCAGGCCGAGCTTCTGCCGCAGGGCTTCGCGCAGGCGATCGGGCTTCAGGTTGGGTTGCCGGTGGACCAAGTCCTGGACGCGGTTGGCGATGTAGTCGTGGATAGTTGTGGTTCCAGGCAGGGCGGTCACCTGGCCGGTCGGGGTGCAGTTCAGATTCAGGCGGGTTTGGACAGGCAGGACGGCCGGCTCGGACGGGTTTGCCGGCAAGCCGAACTGCTGCTGGAAAAAGGCATAGGTCGCTTCGCGGGCCGGTTGATGAAAAGCGTGGTTTTTGACTTCGTCCCCGACCTGGAGCTGGACGCGCTCGGGGCAGCCGAGCAGGGCGTAGAAGTGCTGCAGTTCGGTGAACACGGCGCGTGTGCCGCGCAGGTCGAAAAAGTCATTCTGCTCGGCGGTGATCAGCAGCGGCCGGGGCGCGGCGGCGATGAGGTAGTCGGCCAGGTCGCCGCCGTCAGCGGCGACTCCGAAGGGAATCTGCTCGGCATCGGCCGGGAGTTCGTTCTCGACGTTGCTGAGCCAGCGGGTGATGAAGCAGTTGGGCGCCGCGGCGGCGAGGCGGTCGTCCAAGGCGTTTAGGAGCGTGGTCATGGTGCCGCCGCCGGAATTGCCGGCGACGCCGATCCGGGCCTGGTCGACATCCGGTCGCGCCACCAGGGCGCTGACGCAGGTCATGGCGTCATGGATGCGCCAGGCGCCGAAACAGTCCCCGGTCAGGAGCAGGCGGCGGTTGAGAAGGTTGTGCTCCGCGCAATTGAAGATGGCGTCGTCTTCCGGGTACTGGGTGCGTTCGCCCTGGCCGATGGGGTCGGGGACGAGAACGACGCAGCCCGATAGGCACAACGAGATGGCAACGGCCTGGTAGTCCAGGCAGGCCTTGCCGTCCGGGGCGTGGCCGCACAGCTCGAGAACGGCCGGCCAAGGCGGCGGGCAATGCTCCGGTACGTAGACGTTGCAGGTGATCGGAAATCCTGGTCGGCTGAAGATGATGGTGTTCTCAATGCGAAAGCCGTTTTGGCCAATGACCCTGGTGACGCGCGGCGAAAGCGGCGACGGCGTTTCCGGAAAAATGTACGCCTGGCGGATTTTGGCGCGGACCGCGGCGATGTAGCTTCTGGCGTCGTCGGCGTTCCGGAGGGCGTCGAGACGCTCACGCCGCCGGGTCGCGTGCGCACGGAATTTGCGGATATAATATTCCTGGATCACGTCGCCGAAATTGCTCATGGGAGAAAGCCTTATTGACAGTGGAAGGAGGTCGCGGCCACCGGCCGCGACCAGAGCGTCCAGCGCGTCCAGAGCGTCCAGTCACGGCAAAATGCCCGCCTTTTGGTCTTGGCGGGAAGTCGCGGCAAGGGCATTGACGCGTTTTTCAGCGGTTGAGGAAGTTCGTCACCGCGGCGGTGCTGGCCGGCCATTTGCGGATCTCGCGGTCGCCGAGGATGACGACGCCGGCGATGGCGCCGTCGTGCAGGTGCTGGGCCGCCCGGCTCAATTGATAGTTGAGCAGCACCGGGGCGTTGCCCAGGTCGGTCAGGCCGTAGTCATGGATGAAGCATCCCAGCAGTATCGGCTTGCCTGGGAAAAGCTGGCGGCACTGCGCGATCTTGCTGTCGAGCTCAAGCAGCTCGTGCTTGGACCAGAACCACAGGTTGACGACATCAAAATGCGGCAGCACGCCGGAAAAGTCGTATTTGTCAAATTCGTGCGTGTAGATGACGCCGGCGAGAGTCATGTTTTTCCGGTGTTTTTTGAGAGCGGCGTTGACGTCCCGGAAACGGTCGCCAGGGGTGGCGTAGACTTTCTGCTTGCCGGCTTGCATGGAATCATCCATCAGGCCGCCGATGAGATTGGGGAACTGCAAGGCGAGCCGGCTAGTTTTTTCCGCGCATTCCGCGTCGCTTTCCTCCTGGGCGCCCGGGGAGCGGCAGTTGCTGGTGACCTGGCAGAGGACTTTGTCGTATTTCTTCAGTTTGGCCAGCATTTTTTCATTGACCGGGCCATAGACATAGACGACATTCTTGGCGCCGAAGAAATCGGCGCCGGTGACCAGGGTGTCCTCGTCCGTGGAGCCGCACCAGTATGGCGTCGGGCCGCCCCAGAGCCAGAGTTTGCTCCGGTCGATCGGCGGGGGCGCCGGCTGGCCGGCGGTCAGTTCGGCGACGGCTTCGGCCAGGACCAGGTCAAGTTTGTCGCTGGCCGGCTTCAGTTCGCGGGCCCAGCGGACCGCCTCCGGCTTGGGCGGGCACTGGCCGCCGAGGTCGGCATCGGGGTCGGCCGTTTCGCAGGAGACGTGCGGGCAGCGGGCTTGCAGGGCGGTCTTGAAGGCTTTGAAATCTTCCAGGGCGGCGGCGACCTTGGCTGTCATGGACTGGCTGAGAGACATGGCGTCATTACTCCTTAAGTGCTTGTTCAGGACAATCGCCGGCTTCGTCCCTGCCTAGGCATGCGTGACAATCGACCGGCGGGGGAAAACATGGTGTCGTAAAACTCTTTGTTCAATGTCATGGACAAAGCCGGCATTGTCAAACGGCACTCGGGAAAATTATGGCCAGCCCGGTCGCTTTTCACGTTTTTCGCCCATGCCGACGGGCGGCTTCCAGGCGCCGACCCGCGCGCCCGCTTGCCTCGGCAGCAGGAATTTTCCGGGAAATGCGCTCGGCAGGTTATCTGTCTTTTCCGCCGGCGGCTATATTAGTGGAGTTGACTGGTTTCATTATCTTTACCGGCCGTTGGAGAGGCGGCCTTCAAGTCACGAAGAAGGGCATTGAACATGTCGGAAACGAGCACGTATATCAGTACTCGCGGCGGGGTTGCGGGCGTTGACTTCTTGTCGGCGGTCATGATGGGGCTGGCTGATGACGGCGGTTTGCTGCTGCCGGCGGCCCTGCCTGATGTCAGGGGGCGGCTTGACTCGTGGCGCGGCCTGGGGTATCCGGAATTGGCGGCGGCGGTCATGGCGGACTTCGTCGGCGACAGCATTCCGGCTGATGTTCTTCTCGACCTGCTGCGGCGGAGTTATGCCACCTTTGCCGTTCCGGACGTCGTCCCGGTGGTCCCCTGCGGCAATCTCTACGTCGCGGAGCTGTTTCACGGCCCGACCTTGGCTTTCAAGGACATCGCCCTGCAATTCCTGGGCAATCTATTCGAGTACATTTTAGGGCGGACCGGCGGCAAGCTGAACATCATCGGCGCGACCAGCGGCGACACGGGCAGCGCCGCCATTCACGGTGTTCGCGGCAAAGCCGGCATGGACATATTCATCATGTTTCCCGATGGCCGGGTCAGTCCGTTGCAGGAAAGGCAGATGACGACCGTGCCGGACCGCAATGTCCACTGCATCGCCGTCGAGGGGACGTTTGATGACGGCCAGCGCGTCTTGAAGGAAATCTTCAATGACCTTGCCTTCAAGCGGCAGTATCACCTCGGCGCGGTCAATTCCGTCAACTGGGCGCGGGTATTGGCCCAGGTGGTGTATTACTTCTGGGCGGCCTTCCGGGTGCGCGAGCAGCGCGGGGCGGAAACCGTGCAGGTCGCCGTTCCGACCGGGAACTTCGGCGATATCTTCGCCGGCTATATTGCTTTGCGGATGGGGGCGCCGATCGAGCGACTGATTCTGGCGACGAACGAAAATGACATCCTCTGCCGTTTCTTCAACTGCGGCGACTACAGTCTTGGGCCGGTCAGTCCGACGTTGAGCCCCAGCATGGACATCCAGGTCGCCAGCAACTTTGAGCGGTATCTGTATTACCGCGTTGGCGAAGACAGCGCCAGGGTGCGGGACCTGATGGCGTCATTTGCCCGCGACGGGAAAATCGTCCTGCGTGACGGCGGCGATCCCGTCTTTGCGGCCGGCCGCGGCGATACGGCCATGACCTTGGCCGCCATCCGGCGCTGCCATGAGCAACACCGGTACATCCTGGATCCGCATACCGCCGTCGGCGTCGCCGTTGCCGAGTCATTTCCCAGTCATGTTCCGACCGTGTGCCTGGCCACCGCCCATCCGGCCAAATTTTCCGCGGCGATCACGCAGGCGCTGGGTGCGGATCTGGCCAAGCACCCGACTTTGGAGGCTTTGAAGGCTTTGCCAGTCCGGCGGGTGACCCTGAAGCCGGAAAAAAGCGTCGTGGAAGCCTATATGGCGGCGGAACTGGCCGGGCGTTGAACAGGGGCGCGTTGACCGGCTGGTTGCATGCGGGTCCGGACGGGCCAACGTGTTGCGGCGGGTCCGCCGCCGACCCGCCGGGGCTTTTCGGAAAAAGAAAGCCCCGTACGCAAATTGTTGCGTTACGGGGCTTTATACTGGAGCCAGCGACCGGAATCGAACCGGTGACCTCATGATTACAAGTCAAGTGCTCTACCAACTGAGCTACGCCCGCGCCGAATAATCAGCCTTGACATGATGGAGCGGGCGAACGGACTCGAACCGTCGACAGCCACCTTGGCAAGGTGGCGCTCTACCAACTGAGCTACGCCCGCATCTCATGCAAACAGCTTATAAATTAATCGGAAAATATGGTTTTGCAAATCAGCCGGCGCCGTTTTTTGCCATCGGGCGGAGAAATTGTCGGGCGCCGGGCGGTTGGCCATGGCCGGTTGGTGCGACCAACACTCTTTTCGCGTAATCGGTCACCCATTGATAATGGCGGTCCTAGTGGCCAGGCGCGCCAAGGTGGCGCCTCCGGCCCTGAGGCGCTCAAGCGTTGACTCCTCTATCGCTCCATTCTCAATCGCTCCTATGTTACATGGCCGGATAACCGGGGAATGGGGAGCAGGCTAAAGCCTGAACACCATACGCCGCTGCCCACCCAAGGAGCCTGTAACCTGCAAATTGTCCCAGCGGAGCGCCGGGTTGTACACTGACCGATTGCCTGGATTCCCCCGCCGCCGCTCATGGGGCTTCCCTTCCCGGCCATGACGCCGAAAACGGCTCCAGCCGCCAAATCGGCAAACGGAGACGGACGCCAGGACGCGCTCACGCAAGCGCAAAACAACGCTGGAGCAGCCGTCAGGACGCGCTCACGCAAGCGCAAGCACCCCTCGACCGGCAGCCGCGCCGCCCGCGACTCTCCGGCGTCGCCGGTCTCTCGGCGGCAGCTCCCGTCACGGCCAGGCATTGACCGGCCACGACGCCGGCCGTTCCGGCCTCGCACCAGCTTCCGGCTGCAATTCCAGCAACCGCTCCGCCAGGCCATCCAGCTCCTGTCCCGGCGCCGGAGCAAACAACGGCAGTCCCGGAAAACACTCCGCCAGAACGTCCGGACGCAAGGCCCCGCCCCCGGACGACAAAATTTTGAAGACCGGCCGGGCCTGGGCAGATTGCGCCAGCATCACCCACACCTCGCCGGGAACCGCATCCCCGGCGAAATAGGCCACCAAGCCATTCCCGGAATCGGGGCGCAGCGCCCCGACGCAACGCAACTCCGTGCTCAAGACCCGTTGCAGAACCTGGAGGCTCTCCTGCAGCTTCCTGGTTTCGCCGTTGAAAACCGGAATCTGCTCCAGCACTTCTTCGAACATCCCGACCGCCGCAATCGTCTCCGAATGCTTCGGATTCATCCAAGGCACCTCGGTGCTGATCTGATTCAAGGCCTCGGCCCAGCCCGCACTCTCCGGCAGCCAAGCCCGAAAATATTCGCTCAGCAAATTCATCAGCCGCTTCATCAGCCAGGCCTTGGGCACCGCCTCCATCGCCGTGTCGCTGCGCAATCCCCGCAGAGCCGACAACAGGTGCTCGGCCGCCGACGGCGCGGCGTCCGTCTCCAAGACAAAACGATACAGAAAACGGGCGTACGCGCAGCGGTTCTCGTCAGCAAGGGACGACTTTTCAACCTCATACTCGCGGGTCGTAAAATGATTCCGAAAGGCACGGCTGGTATGGACCTGCTGCGGCGCGCCAAAATCGTTGTCCGTGTAGTACACCTGGCCAAAATAACGGATGTAGTCCGTGCCGTCCTCAGCCGTTTCCTTGCGGGCAACCAGCTCCTTGGGCATGTACAGAAGACGCCATTCGCCGCCGAGAGGCCGGTAGCGCCAGACATACAGAGTGAGCATCTCCAGATTTTCCGACAGCATGGCCTTGATCCGCTGGCGCACCTCGCGGTCGCTGTCCAC
>JAKLHU010000138.1 GCA_022709995.1 Verrucomicrobiota bacterium
CGCGCCGTCCCTGCCCATGCGCGAACTGCCCGGCATGCCGTGCCAGCATACCCCGGACCGCGAACACCCGGACCTGCAGTTCGGCACGGTCTGCGACATCCCGGTCCTGGCCGCCCGCGGCCACCGCCACCTGTACGAAGGCCTCGGCCTCTACCCGTGCCTCCTCCCCCTCTGCACCGCCTGGAAACTCGGCGCCCAGCGCCACCTCTTCGTCGACAGCGGCCTCAGCCTCCGCCAGGAAATCAAAGCCGGCGCCTGGACGCTCCTGGTCGACTACATCAACGGCCACCACTTCTCGCCTCTCGACGGCAACCACGACCTCCTCGAATCACCGTTCCCCGACATGAACGGCGCCCTCTCCCAAGAACAAAATTCCGAACTGGTCAACGCCATGTCCGAAGTCGGCATCTCCCCCCGCCACGGCGTTTTCATGGCCCGGCCCGGTTCGCAAGTCTGCACTGTCGCCGAAGCCGAAGTCGCCCGCGTCAACGGCGCCGACCTCGTCGGCCATGACCTGGTCATGGAAATCATCATGGCCCACGCCCTCGGCGGCAAAGTCTCCGCCCTGGTCCTGGCCGCCGCCATGGCTCCCAACTACCGCGCCAAACCGCTCCGCCGCCAGGACCTGCTCGACAACTGCCGCTTCTGCTCCCGCGACCTCATCCGCGGACTGCGCAAAGCCCTGCCCGAACTGGTCGCCGAGACCACGACGCCAATCCGCCTGCCCCAAGCCGATGTCGATGACATCCTCCACCAGGACTTCAAACGGCCAACCGGACGCCTGACCCCAAACCCCCTCGCCTTGAAAAAACCATGACCGGCCCCGACCCGGCCGAAACGCAAACGGTCAGCCATTGAACACTGGGCACTTGAGGAGTCAACGCTTGGGCGCCTCAGGGCCAGAACGCCACCTTGGCGCACCAGGACACTGCCGCCGCCAGATGCCATGACTCCTATGTTACATGGCCGGATAACCGGGGAATGGGGAGCAGGCTAAAGCCTGAACACCATACGCCGCCGCCCACCCAAGGAGCCTGTAACCTGCAAATTGTCCCAGCGGAGCGCCGGGTTGTACACTGACCGATTACGCCGAAACGCCGTTTTTGCACATCCATAATAGACAACCCGGTTTTGTTCAAGTATGTTATCACTTTGCAACTGCATGCCGTTCCCAACCATGACCACCCTACCATAAAACAAGGCCCCTCTATGAAAAAAAACAACTGGCTGCTCGTTGGCATCGGGCTCGCCCTGGCCTGGGCCGGCGCCGCCGGCGCCGACAGCGATTTTTCCCAGTTCATCGCCAATCGCACCCTCCAGGTGGAAGCCCAACAACTGGAAATCGACGGCAAATACGCCAAAGCCGCCAAACGCTACCTCAAACTGGCCAAACGCACCAAAGACCAGAAAAACCAGGCCGGCTGGACGTTGCGCGCCGCCGACTGCCTCTTCACCGCCAATAAAAGCCACCAGGCCCTGGAAATCTACAAGAATTTGATGGCCAACTCACCCTTCTTCGTCCCCTATGAACACGTCGTGGGAAAACTCCGCGTCATCGCGGAAAGATTCGTCGACGGCAACGGCACCTTCCTCGGCCTCCGGGACAAACAGACGTCCATCGCCATCTACGAACTGATCATCCGGGAGGCCCCGGCCATCCATGTCTCCCTGCAAGACCGCCTGCGAATGGCCGAACTGCTCAAGGAAACCGACCGGCCCGAAGAAGCCGTCAATGCCTATCAGGCCACTCTCAAGCTCGACCCCGGCTTGGATGACGTCCGCCTCGAACTGGCCTTCCTCCTGGCGAAACTGAGCAAAACCGGCGATGGCGACGGCACCAAGCTGCGCGCGGCCGTCCGCCATGCCGAGGCCGTCAAGGAACGCCAGCCAACACACCCCCGCCGCAAGGACATCGACCTCCTGCTCCGCGACGCCCGCGAGCAAGACGCCCAAAGACTGCTTAACCTCGGCCAATTCTACCTCCGCCCCAGCCACCAACGCTCCGGCGCGGCCCGCCGCTACCTGCTCGACGTGCTCCGCGACTACCCGGATACCCAGGCCGGCTGGGAAGCTAAAAAAATCCTGAACGACAACCCGTCCCTCCGCGAAGCCCCGGCCGCCAACGACAGCGCCAAACCGGCCGCCAAGCCCTGACCGCCAAGCGAATGGCGCCAGATGCACCTCTCCGGCGCCGACAACACGCCGCCCCGCCCCGTTCCTCTCCCCCAACCTCCCGCCCCGTTGCCTCCAGTGGCAACAACTCTTGCTGGAAAGCCACCATGAAAAAACATCCGCTCCAAGTCCTGGCCCTGGCCGCCGTCTGCGGGTTGATGCTCACCGCCTGCCAATACCATTGGGGTTCAGCCCGCCCCGAAGGCCTCTACGGCCTCGACGTCGGCGCCGTCACCAATCTGACCCAGGAAGGCGCCCTGACCGCCGCCTTCCGCAAATCCGTCCAGGAACAAATCAGCACCGATCCCGGCCTGAACGGAAACCTCATCACCCACCAGCTGAATGTCGAACTGGAAAACCTCGACCAGAAAAACATCGCACGCGCGGAACTCCGCGATCGCAACAGCCGCAATGACGACAGCACGGCCTACCAGACCGTCCTCTACCGCTTGGAACTGCGCGCCCGCTACACCGTCTGCGGCCGCCAGAACACCAGCGCCAAACCCGTCCTCGCCGGCACGGTCATCGGCCGCGCCGACATCCCCCGCATGCATGACATGAACGTCCCCTTCCAAGCGGCCTGCCAGCAGGCCGCCGACGACGCCGCCCGCCAAATCGTCGCCGCCGTCGTTGAAGCCGCAGGCCTCAAACCATGATCTTCCGCATCGGCCAGGGCTTTGATCTGCATCGATGCGTCGCCGGCCGGCCCCTCGTCCTCGGCGGCGTCACCATCCCCTGCCCCTGGGGCCTCGATGGCCATTCCGACGCCGACGCCCTCCTGCACGCCATCACCGACGCCGTCCTCGGCGCCCTCGCCCTCGGCGACATCGGCATCTGGTTCCCTGACACCGACCCGCGCTGGAAAGACGCCGACAGCGCCCAACTCCTCCGCCTAGTCCTGAACGACCCCCGACTGGACGGATGGCACCTCGGCAACCTCGACGCCACCGTCATCACGGAAAAACCAAAACTGGCCCCATTCCAACTGCCCATCCGACAGGCCATCGCCAAAATCTTCAACTGCACAATCGAAAAAATTTCCCTGAAAGCCAAAACCAACGAACGGCAGGACGCCATCGGCCAAGGCCTGGCCTTGGCCGCCCACGCCATCGTCTTGATGCAGCGCGAACCCGCCGAAACGCCAGTAACGCTGCGGACCGTGCTCGCCCAAGCGCCAGACTCCCTGGCGCCGTAACCCGTTGCGACCGAGCGCCAAAGGCGCTGCCGCGGCGGCTGAACGGCCGCTGTCCAGGCGCTGGACTCTCTTGAGCTGCAACCCGTTGCGGCCGTCCATCCGGCCGTGGTTTTCGCTCTTTTCCGGCATCATTGCCGGTCGTCCGCCAACATCACTACCGCGAAAGCCGGCAAGCCGCCGGCGCTTCCTCGCCATGCTCACCTGCTCAACCGTCTCCACCGGACTTGTCCGCCTTCTGGGCGACCTGTGCGCGCCGCCGCTCTGCCCGCTGTGCCGGGCGGCGCTGGCGCTCGGGCCAGCGGAACTCTGCCCGGATTGCCAAGCGGCCCTGCCCCAATTGCCGGAACGCCGCTGCCATGGCTGCGGCGGAGCCAATACCGGCCATCTCGCACTTTGCCCCGAATGCCTCCACCTCGGCGCCCGCCCTTGGAACTTCGCCGTCTCCGCCTTTCCTTTCCATGGCCTGGTCCGCGACGCCGTCCATTGCTACAAATACCGCCGCCGCACCAGCCTGGCCCCATTCTTGGCCCGCTGCATGACCGAAGCCTGGACAGCCCACGCCGAAGACCGGCGCCTCGACGCGGTCGTGCCCGTGCCCCTGCACTGGCTCCGAGCCTGGCAACGCGGCTACAACCAGGCCGCCATCCTGTCCCGCCTGATCGCCAACAAGCTCCAGGTCAACAACATGACACCGCTGCGACGCGTCCGCTATACGCGCCAGCAAGCCCGCATGGACCTCGCCCAACGCCAGAAAAACATCCACCGCGCCTTTGCCGTCGTCAACCGCGCCGCCGTCAAAAACCAGCGCCTGCTGCTGGTTGACGACGTCTTCACCACCGGCGCCACCCTGGCCGCCGCCACGACCGCCCTGCTCGACGCCGGCGCCGCCGGCGTCGCCGTCCTCACCATCGCCCGCGACTGACCCGACCCCGCCAACGCCAACCTCACCGTCAACTCTTTACGGAGACATCCGCCATGCCCAGTTTCCAGGCCAAGCCCCTGCTGATCTCACCCTCGGACTCGCCCCGCAACGACCTCCCGGCCGGACTCTGGGTGAAATGCAAGGGCTGCGAACAGATGATCTTCCAGAACACCCTCGAAGAAGCGCTCTTCGTCTGCCCGCATTGCGACCATCACCATCCGGTTTCCGCCCGCCAGCGCATCGCCATGCTGAGCGACAAGAACAGCTTCCAGGAACATGACGCCGACCTGGTCTCGGTCGACGCCCTGAACTTCGCCGACGACGGCAGCTACGCCCGCAAAATCAAGGAAACCATGGCCAAAACCGGCCTGCGCGACGCCGTCGTGTGCGGCAACGCGACCCTGAACAGCCTGCCTTTCGCCCTCGGAGTCATGGACTTCCGCTTCTTTGGCGCCAGCATGGGCTCGGTCGTCGGGGAAAAACTCACCCGCCTGATCGAATGGGCGACCGCGGCCAGATTCCCAGTCGTCATCGTCACCGCCAGCGGCGGCGCCCGCATGCAGGAGGGCGCCCTCAGCCTGATGCAAATGGCCAAAACCTCCGGCGCCCTCATGCGTCACGACGAAGCCGGACAGCCCTTCTTCGCCATCCTCACCAACCCGACCACCGGCGGCGTCACCGCCAGCTTCGCCTCGCTCGGCGACGTCATCCTGGCCGAACCAAAAGCCCTGGTCGGCTTCGCCGGCCCCCGCGTCATCAAACAAACCACCAGCGCGGAACTGCCCAAGGACTTCCAGTCCTCGGAATACCTGCTCAAACACGGCTTCATCGACCGCATCACCCACCGCCACAAACTCCGCGCCGAACTGGCGACACTGCTCGCTGTCTTCAGCCCCAACCCGTGAGCCGCCAGCCCCTCAATCATGCCTGAACCGACCTTCACCTTCCCTGTCATCGGCGTGCTACATAGCTGCTTCCGGGCCAAATTCGGCATCCCGCGCCAGCCGGGGCTGATTCCCGAAGCCACCGGCGCCATCGAACTGCTGCCGCCCTACGACCAGCCCAACGCCGTGCGCGGACTGAAAGACTTTTCCCACCTCTGGGTGCTCTTTGTCTTTCACGAGGCGATCCGCGAATCCTGGAAGGCGACCGTCCGCCCGCCCCGCCTCGGCGGAGACCAACGCGTCGGCGTCTTCGCGTCCCGCTCGCCCTTCCGGCCCAGCTCAATCGGCATATCCGTCGTCCGACTCCGCAACATCCGCTGCGGCCGCGGCAAAGTCGTTCTCGACATCGACGGCGTCGACATCCTGGACAACACGCCGGTCCTCGACCTGAAACCGTATCTGCCCTATGCGGACATCGTGCCCGCCGCCACCGGCGGCTTCGCGCCCGCGGCGCCCGGGGCCGAGGCCCTGCCGACCTCGTTCACTCCGACCGCCGAAGCCCAGGCCAAAACCGTGGAAAAACGCTTCCCGGGCTTCCGTGAGCTGGCCCGCAAAGTCGTCAGCGCCGACCCGCGGCCAGCCTACCAGCGCGAGCCAGGACGCGTCTACGGCGTTTTCCTGCACGACTATGAAGTCATCTGGGAAGCCGGCGAAGACAGCGCCGTCATCGTCGCCATCAGCCGCGCCAGCCCGCCGCCAAGCCCCCCGCCGCCAGCCTCGTGACCAAAACAAAGCGGCAGCCCGGACCAAGCCCGGGCCGCCGCCGTCCTTACCGTTTTCCACCAGTGGAAAACATGAAAAAACCGTCGGTGGTTCAAACAAACGGGATGTCAGAAACCGACCATGGTTAAATCGGCGCGGCGACCGCCGAGGATGCCGCTGTTCTTGAATTCCGCGCCTTTAGACGCCTGGACGTGGCCGTCCATGAACGCCGCGTTGGCCATGCCGCCATGCCGCAGATGCGGCGTTTGCGTGGTGTTCAAGGTCGGAAGCGTCACTTCCAGGAACGTATGCGGCAGCCATTTGTTGAGGCTGCTCCAGGTCATATAATAGATGTTGTCGGCCAGATACACCT
>JAKLHU010000139.1 GCA_022709995.1 Verrucomicrobiota bacterium
AGGTCGGCATTGCCGGCTTGGAAAGGGTCGAACGCGAGCATGGCAATCGTGCCGCAGCCGAGGCGTCGGAGGCTGAAAACCGGCCGGCCGTCGGTGCTGAGCACGGGCGACGTCCCGGTCAGCGGCGTCATGACCAGAAAGTCGGGTCGCGGCCTTTTGGTCGGGAAGCCGTCGGCGTCGCGGTCGGGCTGCGGGGGGGGCGGTTTCACGCCGAAGCTGCGGCAGAGCAGGTCAAGGTCGGGCAAGCGCGTTTCGGCGACGGGCGTGGCGGGGAGGAAGTCATGCAGCATGGTGTCGGCGAGTTGCCGGGCGACGGCGGGGGTGGCCAGAAGGGCGTAGCCGCCTTGCATGATGTAGTCGCGGATGGCGATCATCTGCGCCGGGCTGTAGGAGGACAAGTCGGGTCGCAGCAGAATCAGCATGTCGAAGCTTTGGTATTCCGCCCAATGGTCGGGAAGGTTCGGCTGGCGGATGGTCGTGAAGGTCACCGTGCGGTCAAGCGCCTTGTTCTTGATGATTTCGCCGGCGCCGGTCGACTGCGTGCCGTCATCGAGGACCGCGATGTTCATTCGCCGGGTCACCGTGCCCCGGACCAGGATGTCGTCCTTGTCTATTCGGACTTTGTTCTGCAGCAGTTCGACGTGGAAACGGGTGGTGTCGTTGATGACCACCAGGTAGCTGCCTTCTAAAATGGATTGGGCGGGAATCGTCAGCCGGCGTGCGTAAATCGCATCGCCATGGCCGCTGTCCGGCTTGATCTGCAAGGTGACGACCGCCGGTTCGCGGTCGGGATTCTCCACCCCCCATGCCAACCGGGCCGCCGAACGCGAAAATTTGAGCTGGCTGTTGCCCTGTTTGAGCGACACCGCCGTCAGTCGCGGCGCCGCAACGGCCGGCAGCGCGGCGGCAAGCAGAAGCACGAAAACAACCATGGCGCCGGAACGGCGGGGAAAAGGGGTGGCGTTCATGAAGGGTAGGTGTCTTGTCGCGGACGTGAAACCAAGCGGCGGAGCTGGCGGCAAATTCGCCAGAACGAGTGAAAAGGTACAATATAACACCCCATCCGGCGATTGGAAAACTATAAATGACGAGACGCCGTCAAAAAGTCGTCTTTGCCGAGGGGAAAAACTTTTTCATCCGGGCGTTTTGGCGCGTATTTTCACGGCGCGCCTTGTTTGCGCGCCGGGAAAATCCGTGCTCATCGGCGTCGTCGG
The DNA here is from genome assembly GCA_022709995.1 of Verrucomicrobiota bacterium. Classification (GTDB taxonomy): domain Bacteria; phylum Verrucomicrobiota; class Lentisphaeria; order Oligosphaerales; family Oligosphaeraceae; genus JAAZKI01. The sequence goes on from JAKLHU010000139.1 coordinate 1,215, forward strand.
CGGGTAAAATGAAGGGGTAACTGCCGGTTGCCATCACGTCTTGGGCATCGGCGCCATGCCCTTGAAGAAGCGCAAGGCGCCATGCCGGGAACTTTTCGGACGGGCTCGAGCTGGTTTACCGCTGTTGGGGCGGCGTTCCGGCGGCATGGGCCATTTTCAGGTCGCCGATGCTTTCCCGCGCCAGTGTTTTCTGGTCGGGGGAATCTTTCAGGAGCAGAAAGCCGGTTCCGGGATATCGTTCGGCCAGCCGTCGCGCCAAGTCGGCGCCGCCGATGAAAACGGCAGTCGAAAAGACATCGGAGTGCAGACCGCGGGGCGTCCGCACCGTGACCCCTGCCCAGAAATCGCCGGGGCGGCCGGTGCGTGGATCCATCAGATGGCCGACTTTCTTGCCGTCGATGATGCGGAAACGCTGGTAGTTGCCGCTGGTGGCGACGCAGTCGCCTTGCAGCTCCAAGGTGGCGGCCAGCTGGCCGGGTGAGCGCGGGTCGCGGATTCCGACCTGGAAGGGTTTGCCCGGCGCCGGTGTTTTCGCCGAGGCCATGATGTTGCCGCCGAGGTCCAAAAGAAAGACCTTGAGGCCGTGCCGGGACAGCAGGGCGCTGCTTGCTTCCAGGGCGAAGCCCTTGGCCAGGCCGCCAAAGTCGAGCCGCATGCCCGGGACCGGAAAGAAAACAGTTTGCCGGTCCTGGTCGAGCACCAGTTTGTCAAAGCCGACTTTTTGCCGGGCGGCGGCGATGTCGGCTTCGGCGGGAAGGGCGGCGGCCGGGTCGTGGAAGCCCCATATCTGCATGAGCGGTCCGACCGTCACGTCAAAGGCGCCGGCGGTGCTGCGCCAGGCTTCGTCGGCGGCCTTGACCATGTCCCAGAGCGTTTCGGAGCACACGACCGGGTGGTCGTGGGCCTGCTGGTTCAGGCGGTTCAGTTCGCTGTCCGGAGCAAAGGCGTTGATGGTGTCATGCAGATTCTGCAAGACGGTGTTCAACTCCCGGAACGCATCATTGGCCTGGGCGTCGGGAACGTCCCAGACCTGGAGGTTGCAGGCCGTGTTGAAGACGAAAAAATGATATTCGTGGGCTGGCTCGGCGGGAGCCGGAGCCGGTCGGCGTTGATAGGCCAGATACGCCAGGGCGCCACCAAGGACGAGAATGACGGCATAACGGAAATAACGGCGGCAAAGTCCGGAACGCGGGAACGAAGTCGCTGGACAGGTGGGCATGGGCGGAATGGGGTTGGCGAAGACGGTTTATAGTATTGGCGAAGAAGGTCTATAATATATGGTAAGGTTTCAGGCTTTTGCCGGGACGTCTGCCGGGCGCCGTCCGACCCCGGCAAAGAACGGCCCGGGGCGGCGCGCCGTCCCGGGCTGGATGCCAACACTGGGTTCGGGGAATCCGTCAATAGGATTGGCGGTAGACCCCGTTTCCGTAGTAGAAGCTGCGCACGCCGTAGGTGTTGCTGACCAGGTCGTTGACCCCGATGGATTGCGCGTGGCCGTCGGCAAAGGCGGCGTTGGCCTTGTCGCCATGTCGGAGGAAGATGTGGGAGGCATTGGCGGCGTAATGGCGGTTGTAGAAATATTCGCCTTGGACGAAGCCGGTCGGCGCGGTGGCCAGGGGACCGGCGCTGTCGGCCAGATACAAGGTATGTCTGGTGTTGACCGCCATGTGCATGTTATAGAACGCGTTGTTGACTGTTGGCCCGGACGCCGAATTGCCGGCTTTTTCCCAGCGCCAGAACGTCGTGTTCACCTCGGGGTCGGTGGCCGTCGCGCTCATGTAGAGGAAGCCGTACATGTTATAGCCGTTCCAGCCGGGCTGAAAGGCCGGGCCCGACGGGCAGTTCAGTCCCGCCCAGGCGCCGGGCCGGGTGTGAATGGGATTGTCGCCGCCGCGATACGGATGAATGGCGTTCACCCAGCGGAAGTTGTAGCCCGGCATCCAGCCTTCGTAGTCGTCGGCGTACAGCTGACAGAAAAGGCCGTTCTGCTTGAGGTTGTTGATGCACGAGATCGAACGGGCTTTTTCCCGAGCCTTGGACAGCGCCGGCAACAGCATGGCCGCCAGAATGGCGATGATGGCGATGACGACCAGAAGCTCAATCAGCGTGAACGGTGATTTCTGGCGGGTGGTGCTCATGGCTGTTAAATCCTTGTGTTTAAGAACGTCGGTCGAGGTGCCCGGATGAAACGTTACCCTTTGACTTGTCCTGACATATTGTACCATGATGAATTTGAAATTGCAATACCGGCGCGTAAAAAAGCGGAAAGTTTGGTAATCGGTCACCCATTGATAATGGCGGTCCTAGTGGCCAGGCGCGCCAAGTAGGCGCCTCAGGCCCTGAGGCGCTCAAGCGTTGACTCCTCTATCACTCAATTCTCAATGGGTGACCGATTACAAAGTTTGTTTTGTGAGCTGGGCGTGGCGCTGGCGGGCCGGGAACGGCCGCTTTGGTGGTTTGGGGTTGCCCTTCGGCAAGCGCCGCCAGACGGTTGGGGAAGGGCGGGTGGAGCCATGGGCGGGAACTGGACTTGAGTTTGGTGACGCGTCGGCGTCTTTTCGTGATGCGTCGGCATTTTTGGGGGCCGGCGTCGGCTCTGTCTTGGATTTGCTGTCGGCCGAACGGATGGGCTTCGGTTTGGACTTGGCGGCGGTTCGCCGGAACGATGTTTTTCCGGCGACTTTTGCTGTCGGCGGCGGTTTTTCGTGGCGTGCCGACTTGCAAAAAGCGGATTCGTGGGTAATTTAAGGACTTGTTGCCGCAGAGCGCGCATAGTTCAGTTGGTTAGAACGCTATCTTCACACGGTAGAGGTCACAGGTTCGAATCCTGTTGCGCGCACCACGGATTTGTACAATTCGGCACGGTAAAAAAGTTAATTTTGAGGCTAAAATAGAGATTCGACGATTGCTTAGGGCTGTCAAGATAGGTCATTGAGGACGCAAAAAGTTGTTCCAAAACGTACCATAGCATCCCGGCTTTACAAGTTTAGTACAACTCTGAGCACAAAAAGGCCCCCAGCCAGGCACGACGCCGGCGAGGGGCCTTTTTGATTTTTGGACAACTTTGGACAACCGAGTTGTACTACACTTGTACAACTTGCAACCGGCCGCGGGTCACTCACCGGCGGTGGCCGGCGCCCCGGTACTCATCTTGTCCATGTACTTGTAGACGTCGCTCAGCCGGGGCGCAGATTGCCGATCTGGCCGAGAAGATCAAGGCCGCCGAGGACGGGCATTTTGCGACGGTGGCCGACCCGGCCGCCGCCGCCGCGCGTGACTTCCTGAACACATACGGCGTCAGCAACGAGGAGGCGAAGAAGGGCGTCTATATTGGGGGCATCCGAAAAGGTGCCTACGCCGCGCTTGCCGCGGCGTAGGCACCTTTTCGGACGGACTCATACTATAACTTCTACCTTGTTTTCACGGATGATTTAGTTAAGTCCTTTTCCGACATTCCCGGGGTAGCCCGCGGAGAAGACCTCGACCCGCAACCTTCCAACTACGACTCCCCGGAGTTCGATAAAAAGGCAATATGATCATCTATTAAGTCGTGAGGGCCCGCCGACCCGCCCAGCCCGCCGTCACAAGCGGGCTTTTTTGTGCCCGTGTCACCAGAACTTGCCGATGGCGTCGGCGGCGTCGCCGGCGGTATCGGCGTCGAGGTGTGTATAGCGTCGCTGCATGGCTTCCGTCGCGTGGCCGGCCAGACGCCGCACCTGAGAGGACGTTTTCCCGCATGCGCAAGCGGTCAGCCATTGAACACTGAGCTCATGGAGGAGTCAACGCTTGGGCGCCTCGGGGCCTGAGGCGCCACCTTGGCGCGCCAGGCCATTACGGCCGCCAGATGCAATGGCTGACCGATTACCCGTCAGTCGCGATTGCGCCACGGCCAGGCTTGACGTCCGCAAAGTCTGCTTTACATTAGCGCCCTTGACACCGGCGCGAATGAACAAGGCATTTCCGATCCGGACCAGGTTTTTCGTGTCGTTGGGCAACGGCCTGGCTCTTATGGCAGTCTCCGAGGGTAAAGGGTGGATGGTTGCGCCAAGTCGAGGTTGGCCGCTGAGCTAACACCAGAATTTGCACAAAAATTGTCCAACGGCGTCGTTTTTGTGGCCGATCACCCCGCTCCGAGGAACAGCTGGTCCCATGTCTTCCGCCGGCATGGGCTTTTTGGGGGGATTGAATTTGTGCAAGCGCAACGACGGAACGAGTCGATTTGGCCGCGGTCTAATGCCGGCGTCTCCATGCCGTCCGCTGTTTTCCTTGCCAGCGGGCGAATATTTATCTTCTTTTGCGTTTAGTGAGAATGTCACACTCCGGTCACCAGCACAGTTTCACGTTGATGGAGGTCATGATTGCCGCGACCATCCTGGCCTTGGCCGTGGCGTCGACCATGGCCATCGTCGGCGGGGCGAGGTCCAACCTCATCCGGGCGGAAAAACGCTGGGCTCGGCAGCATCTGCTGGCGCAGGCGGTGGAGCTGTATCTGCTCGGCGGCCATGAGACCGTCGTCCCGGACGACTTGTTGCCGGCCGGCTTTTCGTCATCCTGCCAGTTGCTGAAGGTGGAGGACGTCCACGAGGAGGCTCTGGAAGTCAATCGCGGCTGGCAGCTGGGCGAGTATGTGGTGGTCGTCTATGACGCCGACCGCCGGCCCATGGCCGAATGCCGGGTGCGGAAAGTCCTGAAAGAGGAGGATTTCGAATGACCTCCGGCTTTTCGCGCATGAGTTTGCCTCTTGCCGGCCAACGGGCCGGCGCCGAGAGGCGCTGGTTCACTCTGCTGGAGATCATCATCGCCGCGGCCGTCTTTCTGCTCATCGCGGTAGCTTTGTTCAGTTATTCGAGCGAGACGGGCCGGTCCTGGTCGAAAATCGTGGTGGAGCGGAATCGTTTCAATGAGCTTTTGGTCCTGGACCGCGCTTTGGACACGATTTTGTGCCATGCCGTGCCGTTTGTCTGGACGGACCGGGAGGAGGAACTGAGCCCCGAGGTCCCGTTCATTGTCGCGACCGGCGACGTGCTCCGCTGCGCGTATCTGCATCGTCTCAACAGCCCCGAGGAGG
>JAKLHU010000014.1 GCA_022709995.1 Verrucomicrobiota bacterium
AACCCTTTTCCAATCCTGGTGGTTGCAGAACCTCCTCACCCTGGGCCTGCTCGCCGCCACCGCTCTGATCGCCTGGCGGCTGGCGCGGCGGGAATACTGGCGCAACGCCTTTCATGACATCTGCCGCAACCGGCTGGCCGTCATCTCCTTCCTCGTCCTCTGCACCTATGGCGCCATCGCGGTCCTCGACAGCATCGGCTGGCGGCGGCCGCTCCGGAATCCCGAAACCGGCGAGATCGCCCGCCATCCCGCCACCAACGCCGTCATTCTCGACCAGGGCGCCTCCGCCCTCGACTATCTGCTCGCGCCCATCAGCGCCAAACACGAAAAGACCTACTCGGCGCCGCTGGCGGCGACCGACTACACGCCGACCACCGTCATTTCCGCCGCTGGCCAGCCACAGCGCCTCCATGCCCCGCTGACCTATCCCCGGTCGCACCTCCTCGGCACCGACCGCGTCGGCCTGGACGTCTTCAGCCAGGCCTGCAAAAGCATCCGCACCGGCATCATCATCGGCCTGCTCACCACCATCCTCGCCGTGCCGTTTGCGCTTGTCTTCGGGACCGCGGCCGGCTATTACGGCGGCTGGATCGATGACGCCACCCAGTACGTCTGCACCGTCCTCAGTTCGATTCCCACGGTCCTGTTCATCGCCGCCTTCATGATCATCTTCGGCCAGGGCCTGCCGCAACTGGCCCTGGCCATGGGCATTGCCTCCTGGACAGGTCTGTGCCGGCTTCTGCGCGGCGAGACCATCCGCCTGCGCGAAACCGACTTCGTCCTGGCTGCCAAGGCCATGGGCGTCCCCAGCTGGCGCATCGTCCTCCGCCACATTGTCCCCAATGTCCTCCATCTCATCCTCATCACCACAGTCATCCGCTTTTCCAGCGAAGTTTTGGCCGAAGCCGCGTTCACCTACCTCGGCATTGGCGTCGGCGCCGACACCATGTCCTGGGGGACCATGATCAACGACGCCAGGACGGAACTCACCCGGGAGCCGATCATCTGGTGGAAGCTGGCCGCCGCCTTCACCTTCATGGTCGGGCTCGTTCTTCCTGCCAACCTCTTCGGCGACGCCGTCCGCGACGCCCTTGACCCCCGTCTGCACTGACCGCCGCGCCGGCGCCGGCCGCACCCGCCCCGCCAATCGCGGCCAGCCGGCGCCCGTCCACCACCATCCGCCATGTCCAGCCAACCAGAACAACCCCTTCTTGCCGTCTCCGGTCTGCGCATTGCCTTCCACCAGGGCGACGCCGACGTCACCGCCGTCCAGGATGCGTCCTTCGCCATCCGGACCGGGGAAATGCTCGCCCTGGTCGGCGAGTCCGGCTCCGGCAAATCCATCACCGCGCTGTCGCTGCTCGGGCTGTTGCCGCCGACCGCCGTCCTGGAAGCCGGCCAGGCTCATTTCCAAGGCCGCGACCTGCTGGCCCTGCCGATGGCGGAAAGACGGGCCCTGACCGGCCGCCGCATCGCCATGATTTTCCAGGAGCCGATGACGGCGCTCAACCCGGTTCTCTCCGTCGGCTGGCAGATCGGCGAAGTCCTGAAGCAGCACCACGGCCTGCCCGGCGCCGACCGCCAGCGCCGAGTCTTTGACTTGCTGGCCCAGGTCGGCATCCCCGACCCGGAACAGCGCGCCGGCGACTACCCGCACCAGCTTTCCGGCGGCATGCGCCAGCGCGTCATGATCGCCATGGCCCTGGCCGGCCAGCCGGAACTGCTGATCGCCGACGAACCGACCACCGCCCTGGATGTCACGGTCCAGGCGCAAATCATGGACTTGCTGCAAACGCTCCGCCGCCAATACGGCGCCGCCATCCTCCTGATTACCCATAACCTCGCCCTCGTCAGCGAACAGGCCGACCGCGTCGCCGTCATGTACGCCGGCAGCATTGTGGAAACGGCCGGCCGCGACGACCTTTTCCGGCAGCCCGCCCATCCCTACACCCGGCTTCTCCTCCGTTCCATCCCCTCCGTCGACCAGCGCGGGCAACGGCTGGCGGCCATCACCGGCTCGGTCCCGAAGCCCGAAGAGGCGATTCCGGGCTGCCGTTTCGCGCCCCGCTGCCCGCTGGCAATCCCCCGGTGCCAAACGGACGTGCCGCCGTTCCGCGATCTCGGCGGCGGCCATGGCGCCGCCTGCCACTTGGCCGGCGCGCCGCTGCCGGATGCGCCTCCCGCGACGGCAGCCTGCCCGGACCAAGCCGTTCCGGCACCGTCGGCGCCGGTCCTGCAAGTCACCGGCCTCCAAGTCTGGTTCCCGCAGCAAAGCGGCTTGCTCCGCCGCACCACCGGCTATGTCAAAGCCGTCGACGGCATCGACTTCACCCTCCGGCCCCGCGAGACTCTCGCCCTGGTCGGGGAGTCGGGCTGCGGCAAGACCACCGCCGGCAAGGCCCTGGTCGGTCTGGCGCCGGTCGGCGCCGGCAGCATCGTCGTTCACGGCCAGACCGACCTCAATGGCCTGCGCCCGCGCGCCCTCCGCCCTTTCCGGCAAACCATCCAGATGATCTTCCAGGATCCATTTTCCAGCCTGGACCCGCGCCTGACGGTCGGCGAAACGATCGCCGAGGGCATGGAAATCCACCACCCCGGGCTCACGTCCGGCGAGCGTCAGGCGCGCATGGCCGAACTGCTCGCCAAAGTCGGCCTGCCGGCCGATGCCCGGCGGCGCTACCCGCATCAGTTCTCCGGCGGCCAGCGGCAGCGCATCGGCCTGGCCCGCAGCCTGGCCGTCAATCCCGCCGTCGTCATCTGCGACGAATGCACCAGCGCCCTGGACGTGTCGGTGCAGGCGCAAATCCTTAACCTTCTCAAAGACCTCCAGCATGAACTCGGCCTGGCCTATCTGTTCATCACCCACGACCTCGGCGTCGTCAGTTTTCTGGCCGACCGAATCGCCGTCATGTACCTCGGGCGCATCGTCGAACACGGTCTGACCGCAGAAGTGCTGACGGCCCCCCGGCATCCCTACAGCAAGGCCCTCCTGGCGGCCGCGCCGACTTTGGACAACGCCGGCGGCCGGCCGAAGCTGCGCCTGCCGGGCGACGTCCCCAGCCCCGTCAACCCACCGACCGGATGCCACTTCCATCCCCGCTGCCCCTGCGCCCAGGAGATCTGCCGCGCGGCGCCGCCGCCACGCACCGACTTTTCCCCGACCCACTCCTGCTCCTGCCATTTTCCCGTCGGCTGACCGAACCGCCGGCCCCGCCGGAATGGAATCGCCCATGACCACTGCCGAATACCACAATTTTCTGCCGTCGCCCTTCCGGCGGGTCGCCGTCCACCATTATGACGGCTACGCCTTTGACGAGGTCACCCACAGCCATGACTCCTTCCAGTTCACCTATATTCTGGAAGGGGAGGCCGACTTTGTGATCGATGGCGTCCGCCACCGCCTGGAAGCCGGCCAGCTGGCGCTTTTGCGGCCGGGCGTGACGCACCATTTTCACACCGCCAGCCACGCCGTCACCAGGGCCTACAACTGCTATGGCGGCATGGCCAGCCGCGAACAGCTCGGGGCCCTCGCGGACTTCCTCGCCCCCTGGATCAAAAACCAATTCCTGATTGCCAGGCCGGCGGTCGGCGACATCCACCCGCCAGTCAACCGCCTCATCACCAGCCAAGCGGAACCGGAGACGTCGCGCCATGCGACCGAGTACGCGCTCAATCTCCAAATCCTCATCGCCTTCTGCAACGCCATCCTCGCCGAACATCCCCTCCCGCTCGTCCCGGACATCCCGCCGCCGATCATCAAATCACTGCATTTCATGGAGAAAAACTACGCCTCGCCCCTGAACCTGGCCAGGCTGTCCGAAGTCAGCGCGCTTTCCCCCAGCCGATTTTCCGCCTTGTTCGCCGAGACCATCGGCTGTCCGCCCATGCAGTACGTCCACCGCCAGCGCCTCGGCAAAGCCAAGGATTTACTGGCGTTCAGCAATCTGCCCCTGCCCCAAATCGCTCTCCAGGCCGGCTTCGCGTCGCCGTCGTATTTCTGCCGCTCCTTCAAGGCCGCGACCGGCTTCTCCCCCGCCGCCTACCGGCGCCGCCATGCGCTGGCGACATAGGCAGGACGTCTTCAACTACTGGACGCGGCCTCTTCCCCCATAAAAAAACCGCCGGGAAACGCGATCGGAATCGCATTTCCCGGCGGTTGTGCCAGGCCTCGACCGACGCCGTTCAACAAGGAACGGTCACCCGCGATTGCCCATCCACAGGCGAGTCGCGGCCTCGACCAGCAGCAACAGGGCGAGGCCCCAAGCGCAGATTTTCCACCATGGCCGGTCGCCAACGCCAACGCCGGCGACGGCGGGCGACACGGCTTCGCCGCGACCAGCCTCGGCCCGACTCAAACGGCGACGCAAATCATCGGCATTGACCCGATCCAGCATGGATTCCCGGCTGGAGACGTTGACTTCAACCGGCCAGGCGCCAACCCGATACAGACCCGGCAACTGCCAGCCCCCGGCCGGGACCGCTGCCGCATTTTCCTGGCCAAACCACTCCCCGGCCGCCGACGGAGCATCACCGCAAACCAGACGCTTGACGCCATATCCGGGCGGAACCGCGACCAGGCACAACTCCCGTAGCGTCGGCAAAAAGGACGTCGTCAAGGGAAAATCGCTCCAGCCCAGACTAAAATTCATGGCAAAATAGTAGAAGCGCCCGGCCCCGACCGCCCTTTCGGCCAGAAACGGCAAGCCGTCCAGCGTCTTCATCAGCACCTGCACCGACGGTTCCACGCTCAAGCGCAGCATCCGCCGTATGGAAAACATGAACAGGTCGCTTTCCTGTGGATTTCCGTACAGGCCGGCCAGCGGACAGTCCGGATCGACCCAGCCGATGCCAAGGCTGACATCACGGCCTGACCCCGTCAGGCCCTGCCCCTGGGCCGCAAACAACCCGCCCTGGCGCAAAGCCCGCAAAGCCTGATTCGGCGCCGCTCCCGGAGTCGCAAACACCACCCCGCCGGAATCAACGAACTGGCGCAGAACATCGACATCCGACGAGGCCAGACTTTCCACTGCCCCAAGGAGAAAAACCGCCTGGATGACGGCCAGATTGACTTCCTGGAACAAATCGCCGGTGACCGTCTCCACGGCGAACCCCGGCACGCCGCCATCTTCGGCAACCAAGGCGTTGCGGACAAAAAAGGCGGCCTCTTCCGACGCCGGGTCCGCTTCGCCCGGCGTCACCACCAACGCCCGCGGCGCCGGCAAGTCGCCCAGCCAGAAATGATACTCGTCGTCCACCGGATAGCCGTCACGATCCAGGGACGCCACCCCCTGGCTGGCCTCCCCGCCTGGTTCGCTCCCTCCCGGCAGCACCAGGACGACTCTCTGCTGGCGCAAGGGCGCCAGCGTCACGGTCTGCCGCTGCTGCCGAACGCCGGCGGCGACCGTCAGGACGCGCTCCTGGCTGACCGTACTGTAATTGCGAACCACGGCCAGAACGCGGTGGCCGCCATTCGGCAAGGGCATGCCGCGCACCGAGCTGATGCCGACATTGACGGACCCTTCCTGGCCGGCGTCACGCACCGCGACCTCAAGGCCCGGCGGCGCCATCGCCAAAGTCGACGCCCAATCGCCACGCTGCAAATCGCTGACGACGACCAGACGGGATCGGGGTTCGCCGACGTTCAACCAGGTCAAGGCCTGCTGCAGACCTTCCGCGGGACTGCCGGCCAGATAACTGGGAACATAACCGGCCACGGCGGCGCGGACCGCCGCTGGCGACGCGCCGGGCGGCAGCGACGATACCACCGCACGATCCGCCACGACGACGCCAATGTCCCACCCGGACAAGGCGTCGACCTCGGCCAAGGCCAAGGCCCGGGCCCGCTCGGCGGCGCCGTGACCATGCATGCTGGCGGACGCGTCCAGAACCAGCACCGCCCGCGGCCGCCCCTCGCCGGCCGGCGCCGCCGGCTTCGCCACCCAGCGCGGCCGCGCCATGACCAGAACCGCGGCGGCAAACACCAGCAGCCGCATAATCAAAAGGAAAAGATCGCGCAACCGTCGACGCCCTTCGCGCGGCAGTTGCGCCCTGGTCAAGAACCGGATGCTGGGGAACACCAGCATCGGCGGCCGCCGCCGGTTCAGCAGGTGCAAAAGCAAAGGCCCGGCCAAAGCCAGCAAGCCCCACAACAACCATGGATAGGCAAACGTCACCATCACAGCATCGCCTCCCGACGATACAGATAAGCCGCCAGGAGATCGCCTAAATTCCGGTTGGTGACGGCCAATTCGTAGTCCGTCCGGTTGCGCAGGCAGTCTTCCCGCTGCCGGGCCGTGAAACGCTCCATCCGCTGCCGGTAGTTCTCGCGCACCAGCCCGGGCATCGTCGTGATTTCATCGCCGCTCTCGCTGTCGACAAACCGCCGCTGGTCGGCAAAGGGCAAGTCCAGCTCGTCGGCATCCAGAATCTGGCAAACCATGCAATCACGGTTGGCAAAACGAATCTGCCGCACCAGACGGGCCAGCCCCAGCTCCAGATCATGCCAGTCCGACAACAGCACGATCAAACCGCGTTTGCCGACGAATTCCTCCGCCATGGCCATGGCGGCGGCATGGTCGGCGCGCTGGCCGACCTCGACCTTGGCCAGTTCGGCCAGCAACTGCGGCAGACGCGGAGCGCGCTGGCCCCGCCCCGTCCCGGTCAACAGCCGGTCGGAATACACAAACAACCCGACTTGATCGCCCTGGCGGCGGGCGAGATAGGCCAGACAGGCCGCCAGCATGGCCCCGTAACGGAATTTGGAACAGACGGCCCGCGTGCCCTGATACGCCATGGAGGCGCTGGCGTCCAGAACGAGAGCGCAACGCATGTTGGTCTCTTCCTGGTAGACTTTCGTGTAAGCCTTGCCTTGGCGGGCATACAGCTTCCAGTCGACATGCTTCAGATCGTCCCCAGGCACATAGCCGCGATACTGGACAAACTCGCCGCCGTAGCCGCGCGCCACGCTCCGGTGCAGACCCGACAAAAAACCCTCCACCGCGACGCGCGACAATATACTGTAGTCGGCAATCCGCGCCAGCACTTCCGGCGACAGCAACTCCGTCCATGACATGACCGGCCTCAGCTTCCTGTTTTCCCGCCGCGGCAGCCTTGCGCGGCCGGCCCGTCCGCCGCCGTCACCCGGCGCCGCCCGGTGGCGCCAGGCGCCATGGCCAAGTTGAAAATCTGCGGCCTGTCGCCGGAAAAGGGCGAAATCATTATTGACCGGTCCGCACCAGAACCAGATCGTAGGTGACCGCCTGACCAGTGAACTTGACCTTGGCGCCAGTCCCGGGCTGCGGCAACGACGGCGACACCAGCTGCAAGCCACGGCCGTGCAGACTGTCGACAAACGCTTGCAACTTGCCATCGGCCAACTGAATTTTTCCCGTCAAACTGCCGGCTTGGGAATCAGATTCCGCCCAGACGATCGCACCGTTGCCGTCCTGCGCCAAACGGTCAAGAAGCCGCCGGCCCTGCTGCAAATCAGCCGTTGTCCAGACATGCCGTACCGTCGCCGGCAGATAATGCTGCGCCGCCGGCGCGGCCGGCCGGGCGCCGTTGCGGTCGATGCCGACGGCCTGGACATCATTGCCGTTCACAGCGCCTGCCGCCCGGAGGCGACTGGGACGCGTCTCAGGCAACGCCGCCACCGCCTCACCGGCAACGGGCTTCTCCGCAAGCGTCGTTTCCACGGCAGTCCCTGCGTCCTGGTTTTGCTGGGCCAGGGTGACGTCCGCGCCGGTCGACCCGGAATGGGCATAGCGCATGACCACCGCCGCCGCCAACGCCAGGACGGCCACCACGGCCGCCGCCTGCACCACTCGGAACGCGCGCAGGCGCCACGGCCTGTCGGCCGGTTCCTGCCCCGAGGCCTTGACGGCCGCCAGAATCCGCTTTTCCAGGCCGGCCGGCGGCCGGCACACGGCAACCACCAGCCGGTCCAACTGGCGATACGCCTCCACCGTTCGCCGGCAGACATCGCAGGCGTCAACATGGCGGGCAATCGCGGTCATCTCCAGATCGCCCTCGGTGGCGCCGCAATCGCAAAAAACGCTCAAGTGCTCCGGCGCCGGGCAGCTGTGTTCGTAACTGTTCGTAATCATCGCGTTCACCATGGGTAAAGGCTCTTCTCGCGGTTCGTCTCAATATGTAATTTGGTTTGTCAGCTCAAAGTTTGCCTGTCCATCTTGCCACGGGGCGGATCACAGGCCAAGCCGCTTCCGCAACTCTTCCCGCCCGCGGGCGATCCGCGACTTGATCGTACCCAGCTTGCAGTCCAAGGTGCTGGCAATATCCTCGTAGCTCATCTCTTCCACGTTGCGCATCACCAGCGCTTCCCGGTAGATGTCCGGGAGATTGTCCAACTCGTCGCGCACATTCTGCTCCAACTCCGTGAACACGCTTTTCGCGTCCGGCGCCATCCGGCCATCCGGAAGATCGATCTTGCGTTCCTCGCCGCTGCCATCGCCGCTCCCTTCCAGCGGAGCGTCGATGCTTATATTGACCTTGCTCCCGCGGATCTTGTTCCAGCGATATTTGTTTTTGGCCAGATTCATGGTGATCCGATACATCCACGTCGTGAATTCAGCCTCGCCACGAAACCTCGGCAAAGCCCGATGAATGCGGATGAAGACATCCTGCGCGACCTCTTCGGCGTCCTCGCGACTGCCCAGAACGCCATAGGCGATCTGATAGGCCCGGCCCGAATACTTGCCGACCAGAATTTCAAAAGCCGCTTCATCGCCCTGTTTGAATCGTTCAACCAGTGCTCTGTCGTCGTTCATCGCTGTCTTTGACATCGCTTTCATCCCCCTGTTCCACAACGGGGCAATTTTTTGCCGCCGGACCTGGACTTGCCGCCGTCCGCACCGCCCAAGCGGTCAGATCCTCGCAAGGCAAAACGGCCAGGAACCGGAAAGGGACATCTGACCGCCTCCCGGAACCTGACCGAATCTCTCTTTTGCCGTTGGACGTGCTCCGGCCTGGCCCGGACCGGACAATCAGCGCGCCGCCCGAATCAAGGCGGCGAACTGATCCGCCTTCAGGGACGCGCCGCCGATCAGACCGCCGTCAATGTCCTTCTGGGCGAGCAGCCCAACCGCGTTGCCGGGGTTCATGCTCCCGCCATACAGGATGCGAGTGGTCTCGGCCACGCAGGGGCAGGCGAAAAGCTGCTTCAGCAGAGCGCGGATGAAAGCATGCACCTCCTGGGCCTCCTCCGTCGTGGCGACCTTGCCGGTCCCGATCGCCCACACCGGCTCGTAGGCGATGATCACACCGGCCATGGCCGCGGCGTCAACGCCCGCCAGCGCCGCCCGGACCTGGCGCTCAATGACCGCCTTCGTCGTCCCGGCAACCCGCTCCGACAACAGCTCGCCGACGCAGACAATGACGGTCAGGCCGTTCGCCAAACCGGCCAGCAGACGCTGGTTGACCGTCGCGTCCGTCTCCCCGAAATACTGCCGCCGCTCGCTGTGGCCGACAATGACGTGAGTCACGCCGGCAGCCGTCAGCATGCTGCCGGAAATTTCACCGGTGAAGGCGCCGTTTTCGGCCCAGTGGATGTTCTGGGCGCCGACCTTGAGGCAGCTGCCCTTGGCCGCCGCCACCACGGCCGGCAGCGTCGTGAACGGCGGACAGACCACGACTTCCGGGCCGTGGTCGCAGCAGCCGCAAGAGCAGCCGCCGACTTCGCCCTTCAGCTTTTCAATCAGTTCAACGCCCTGGGCGGCGTTCAAATTCATCTTCCAGTTCCCGGCGATGACCTTGCAACGTGACATGCTTTGTTCTTCCTTAACTTAAGTTAGGTGCCCTGGGCTTCCGTCCAGACAGGATACTACTTTGATAATCTTCCGGCCGGACGGACGGCTCCGGTTCGGAACCGGCCAGTGCCCGGCAATACACAGGACCTGGCCGGCTCGACAAAACCCATGCCCGGACGGACCATGGTGGCCGGGGCGGACAAACCAGCCCGGCAACTTGGCCCCGGCCCGGCCTTATTTGTCGTCAAGCGCGGTGCAGCCCGGCAGCTCCTTGCCGCTCAAAAACGCGAGACTGGCGCCGCCGCCCGTGGAAATGTGCGTCATCTGGGCGGCCAGGCCGCTTTGATTGACGGCGCTCACGGAATCGCCCCCGCCGATGATGCTGACCGCGGCGGAATCGGCCACGGCCTGGCACACGCCCATGGTCCCGGCCGCGAACTTGGCCATTTCAAAGCAGCCCATCGGCCCATTCCAGACCACGGTCTTGGCAGCCTTGATTTCGGCGGCATACAGCTTCACGGTTTCCGGACCAATGTCCAGCCCCATCCAGCCCGCAGGAACGTCCTTGCCAACGACTTTCGTGTTGGCGTCGGCATCGAATTTATCCGCCGCGATGTTGTCCACCGGAAGCAGGAATTTGACGCCGGCGACTTTGGCCGTGGCCAGCGTCTCCTTGGCGGTTTCGAGCAGGTCGTCTTCGCACAGCGACGCGCCGACCTCATGGCCGAGCGCTTTCAGAAAGGTGTAGGCCATGCCGCCGCCGATCAGGATCGTGTTGACTTTGCGGATCAGGTTCTGCAAAACTTCCAGTTTGCCCGAAACCTTGGCGCCGCCGATGATCGCCACAAAGGGCCGCTGCGGCTTCTCCAAAGCCAGGCTGAGATAATCGATTTCCTTCTGCATCAGGAAGCCAGCGACGCTCGGCGCCCCTTTGGCGCGCATGTGCTTGCAGATGACCGCCGTCGAGGCGTCCTTGCGTTCCGCCGTGCCAAAGGCGTCGTCGACATAGATGTCACCGTAGGAAGCCAGTTTGGCCGCCATCGCATCCTGCTTCGCCTTGTACTCGGCCTTGAGCTTGGCGGCGTCCTCGTCGCTCAAGCCATCGGTCTTGGGCTTGGCCTGTTCGCCTTTTTCGAAACGGGTGTTCTCCAGCATCAGGACTTGGCCAGGGGCCAACGCGGCGACGGCGGCGTCGGCCGCCAGACAGTCGGGAGCGAACCGGACCGGCTTGCCCAGGACTTTGGCCAGATATTCTGCCACCGGCTTCAGGCTCAGTTCCGCCTCGTAGCCTTTGGCTTTCGGACGGCCCAGATGGCTCATCAGCGTCAGCGCCGCGCCTTTCTCAAGGATGTACTTGATGGTCGGCAGGGCCGCTTGAATGCGCGTGTCGTCCGTGATCTGGCCATCCTGGAGCGGGACGTTGAAATCAACCCGCATGATGACTTTTTTCCCGGCGAACGATACGTCTTTTACCGTCTTCTTGTTCATTGGTTGCTTACCTCCAAAGAGCTGGTGCACATGTTCTCCCGCCTCCCCTGCCTGCCGCATCGCCTTATAATATACACCGGTTTTTCCGTCCGGAACTGCACCGGCCGGTTTTTTCCGCGCCGCGTCCGATAAGATGAAACGTAAACGTCCATTCGACGCATGGAGCCGACGGCGAATCCTCCTTGACCCTAAGCCCGAGACGACAAAAAGCCACTCGGCTGAGTCAACGTCAAGGCGGAGCTTGGAGCCGTACCGGACACATACTGTAATGCAGGGTTCGCCGGCTGTTCAATGCCCGGATGGACGCTTACGGCGCGCCACTGCCACGGGCGGCTTTTCGCTGCCTGAGGGTTACTGTATGCCATGAGTCTGTGCCTGCGTTAGGCACGGAATGAGCGCTTACGATGAAACCGATCTGGTCGAAAGGACGACCAGGGGCCTTGTCTGACAAGCTACGCTTGCCGCCGGCCAACTAAAAAACGCCCCGGAGTCGCGTTGGCGGCCCCGGGGCGTCCCTGCGGGAATACGGCTAATGCCGGATCCTTGTTTTATACCTCAACAAAACTTATTTGGCAGGTTCGGCTTCGGCTTTTTTCTTCTCGATTTCGGCCTTCAGCTTGCTGATTTCCTCGTCGTTCGTCTTCAGATACAGGGTCTGGTTGCCGGCGACATACTGATAGTTGCGGGCGGGATGGATCTGATAGATGCGGAACAGGGCGTTGACGAACAAAGCGTATTGACGGAACACGCCGTCGAGCTCTTTCTGCAGGGCTTCCTTCTTGGTCGCGTCCGCTTCCTTTTCCAGCGCTTCCCGCAGTTCGCGGATTTTGGCAGCCCGGACGTCACGGGCCTGAATCGCTCGGCCGAACGTCTCGGCGACGGTGCCGACCTTCAGATAAATCGTCGAATTCACCCGGTTGTATTCATATTCGCGACGGCCGCCAAGACCGAAAATGACATCCATGTAGGTCGTCAATTCCGCAAACTGCTTCGACGCGGTTTCGATGTTCTTCTGCAGTTCAACTTTTTCTTCTTCCGTCGCTTTTTCCAGTTTGGCGCGTTCCTGGACGACGAAGTTGGCCAGCAGTGCCCGGCGCTGCAGAGCGGCGGCAAAGGCCTGTTCCATGGTCATCAGGGGGAGGAGTTTGTCTTCCAGCTTGGCGGCTTCGTCAGCCGGGGCGGCGGCCGGAGCGGCAGCCGGGGCGGCGGCCGGGGCGGCGGCCGGGGCGGCATTCTGGGCAAAGACACTCGTGCCAAACAGGCAAACGGCAATCACAGCAACCACGGCGCCAAAGTAATGCTTCTTCATTTTCTTCCTTGCTTTTTAAAGATTGAATGCACTGGAACCCAAAAGCTATGATAAGAAAGTAACTTTCACCGCAAAAGCAGGAATTACAATAGTGCAATCCCGGCGGCTGTCAACTGGGGCGCCGCAAAAAATTCGTCTTTCCTGAAATATGCTTTCACTTCCCGCCCTGGTCTCATTCCAGGCGGGCATGCTGCCTGGGGTCGAAAGCCTCGCGCACGCCTTCGCCGACAAAGACGCCAAGCAGCATCACCAGGAACAGCGTGGCCGAGGGATACAGGATGAGCCACCAGGCCCAGCGGAACATCTGCGCCTGCTGCAGGAGCTCGCCCCAGCTGGGCGTGAGCGGCGGCAGACCGAAGCCGAGGAAGTCGAGGGCGGCGAGCGAGCCGAT
>JAKLHU010000140.1:0-6018 GCA_022709995.1 Verrucomicrobiota bacterium
GATTGAGCTTCTGGTCGTCATCGCCATCATCGCGATCCTGGCCGCCATGCTGTTGCCCGCCCTGTCCAAGGCCCGGGAAAAAGCCCGTTCCATCTCCTGCACCAACAACATGAAGCAGATCGGCCTGGGCGCCTACATGTACATCGACGAATTCAACGACTACATGTTCAAGGCTTCCTACAATAACGGCGACGGCTCGGCCATGTGCCGGATCATCGGCTTCCTCTATCCCTACCTGGGCGAAGTCAAGCCGTTCCACTGCCCCAGCCAGGCCAACCCCTACGCCTACACAGAATACCTGCCCGACCGCTCCATGAGCTTTGCCAACAGCAAAATCAGCTACCTCTGCAATGCCCGGTCCCACCGCCACTGGAGCAATCACCTGATGATCACCAACTGCAAAAACCCGTCCTCCACCCTCAGTATCGGCCCAAACGCCCATCCCAGCGTCACCCCGACCGCGCAGTTCGCCTGGGCCGGTGACGGCAAAGTCGCGTCCGCCGGCTTCGATCCCTGGGCCCGCTGGGAACGTTGGCGCCATGGCAATACCGCCAACTACCTGTTCCTGGACGGCCACGTCGAAGCCCTGACCCCGCTCAACCTCGCCGCCGGCGAGACCACCTACTTCGTCAACATCCCGTAACCAGATTAACCATAGCCAATCCGTGACCAGCGCCGCCGGCAGCCACTCCCGGCGGCGCTTTCTTTTGCCTTCAACACCCATAAATGAAGCGGACGAAGCGACGGCATGACTGCCACGGCCGCCGAGCCGCGACCTTGGCGTTTGGCCAAACGCCACAGTGCCCCAAGGCCTGGGCGCCTCCGGCCCGGCCCGCGTCGTCTTGGCCGCGAGAAGTGCCAACTGCCAGAGCCGCAGCAGCCAGGATTCGCCCCGCTCGCAGCACCGACTCGGCAACGGCAGTTTTCCGGTTGGCTGGAATTGCCGCTTCGCCGAGCCGGGCGTCGACGGCATCGAGGCCCGAGCGCCCCCGGATCTGGGACGCCAACGGCCGGCCCCGAGCCGTCTTGGCCGCGAGAAGGGCCTAACTCCAGGGCCGGGGCCGCGGCCGCCGGCGCGCCAGGCCGCGGTCACAGCAGCTTGCGCAACGTATCCATCACCAGCGGCTTATGCAGGATGCCGTCAAACAGGCGCAAGTCAAAATTGTCGACAGCCTCGATGTCGGCCGTGACCGCGTAGATGCGCGTCGTCTGGCCCCCCGGCAGGCGGCGGATGTTGCGAACCAGTTCCTCGCCATTCATGCCAGACATCCACATGTCAGTGAAAATAATGTCGAAAACCTGGCCTTGCAGCTTTTCAAGGGCCTCTGGGCCCGACTTGGCGCAGACCGCCGGCACACCCAGTTTTTTCAGCATCGACTCCATGACCTTGAGATTCATCTCCACGTCGTCGACCGCCAAAATCCGGTGCCGCCCGGCCGTCGGCTCGGCGGCGAGGGCCTTGCCATCCGCCTGGACCGCCATCGGCGGGGGCGCATAATGCAGGTTTCGCAAAATCAGCCGGAAGCAGCTCCCGACGCCGACTTGGCTATCCACTTCAAGAGCCCCGCCCATCTTGTCCACCAGACGCTTGGTAATGGCCAGACCGAGACCGGATCCGTCGTAGGCGCGATTGCCGCGGGCATCGTCCTCCTGCACAAACGGATCGAAAATTATCTGCACATGGGCGGCATCAATGCCAATGCCGGTGTCGCGGACGCTGATGGTCAATTCGCCATCGTCGCCTTCCGTGCCAGTGGCGACGCCGCCGCCGGCAAACGACACTTCCAGTTCAACGCTGCCGGTCGGGGTGAATTTGATCGCATTGCCGACCAAATTCAGCATCACCTGCCGCAGGCGCAAATTGTCCAGATCGACATCCGGCAGGTTGTCCGGGCAGCGCACGGTGAAGGCAAGTCCTTTTTCCTTCGCCTTGTGCTTGAAGATGACATGCACGTCGCCGATCAGCCCCGCTATCTTGGTCCGAATCGGCTTGATCGTCAGCTGGCCCGCCTCGATTTTCGACAAATCAAGAATGTCGCTGATCAAATTCAGAAGGGCTTTGCCCGCCAGGTTGATGGACACCAGGTACTCATCCCGCTCCGCGGCGGTCAGGGGGCCCTGCCGCAGCAGTTCACTGAAGCCGATCACCGAATTCAACGGCGTCCGCAGTTCGTGACTCATCGTCGCCAGAAAATAACTCTTGGCGCGGTCAGCCGCCTGGGCCGCCTTCACGGCCACTTCCAAGTGCCGCTTGCTCTCAATGATCGCCGTGACATCAACCAGGCTGGCGATGATGTTGTTCACCTCGCCACCCCGGGCGAGAATCGGCTCGACATTCATGATATAATGGCGGGGCCCGAACTGCACATCCAGGGACAAGGTCCGATTCGCCCGGATGACCGCCTCCAGCCGATCACTGGCCGCCGAGGGCAACAGGCGCTTGAACAGATCACGGAACGGCGCGCCGCCGGTGTTGTCATGCAGACTGGCGCACAAATCCGCCGCCGCCGGATTCATGTTCAAGAGCGCACCTTGCCGGTCAAACAGCAGAATTGGAATCTTGATGTGATTGTAGATAATCTGGCGCTCCCGGATCGAGGCGTCCAGACGTTCGCGCTGGACCTCGCGCTCCTTCGTCAGCGAGATGATGCGCGCCGCCGAACGAATCACGCTCTCGTCGACATCCGTGAAGTCACGCCCGCCCGCATACTCGAACTGCAGGACACCGAGGATGCCGCCCCCCAGACGAATCGGCGCACCTAACAGCGACCTCCGCTCGCCGCCGGCATCGACGGCGACGATTTTGATGATCTCGCGGCCGCCCTCCTCCCGCCATTGCCGGAAGTGCGCCTCCAGATCCGGCAGCCCCCAGCCGCGCCACCCCACCAGCCCCGACGTCTTCCACTCGTACTGCAAGGCAAACGACGACATGCCCTCGGCGAACATGCCGCAGAAGACACGCTCGCAATGCAGCTGCGCCGCGATGATGTGCAGAATGGCGTCGATATTCTTGTCAAAGTCGTCCTCCAGCACGCTTTGCGCCAGGCAGTTGTTCAGCACGCGCTCATTCTCGATGTAATTGTTCAGGCGCTGGATGAGGTCGTTTTTCAGCGTCTCCGACTCGACCTGCGCCGTGATGTCCTGCATGATCCCGAAAAAGGCGCCGTCCGCCTGTTCCCGGGACGACATCCGCAGACGCATGCTGCGTCGCGGGCCGGTCACCTCGGTCCGGCAGATCAGCTCCACGACCGTCCCCCGCCCCTCGGTAAGCTCCAGGCACGCCCGGACGATGCTGGCGGCATCCCCCGCCACGACCCATTCGCGCAGCAGGGTGCTGCTCTGGCGGGAAATGCCCATGTCCTCGTTGCCGCCCAGCCAGGTGACCCGGCCGCTGCGATCGCCTTTGAAATACGTCATCTGCGCCACTTCGGCGGCCCGGTTCAACAGCAGATTGTTGACTTCCAGCTGCTGCTTCTGCTGGTACAGCTCGGTGGTGTCAATGGAAATTTCGAGAACCGACATCACCCGGCCACTACGGTCGAAAATCGGCTGGGACATCACCAGCAGATGGCGCCCGTCGCGGACGCACTCGACCTGGTGGGCCTGGCGATCCCGGGCCGCCAGGCGCAGGGGGCACCAGGCGGGGGCGGCGCTGCACTTGCACAGCAAGCGGAAGCACTTCTCGCCCCGCAGCTCCGCCTGGGTCTTGCCAATCTCCCGCAGGCAAGACGCGTTCGCCATCGTGATGTTGTAGTCAAAGTCAATCATCGCCACCGACATGTTCAAGGTGTCGAAAATCTGCCGGTGCAGATAGCTGCTGTCCGCAATGGCGTTCATCTGCCGGTTCCGCTCATGCGCCAGCATGAACAGATTGACCGCGTCGTGGATGGTGTGAATATCGCTTTTGGTAAATAAATGCGCCGATTTCAGATAGTGCATGCACAGGAAGCCCCACAGCTTGCCGTCGAGCCACACCCCGGTCACCAGGGCGGACTTGATCCCGAACTCCTGATAGAAACGGGCGACATCGGCATGCGCCGGCGGCGGATTGGCGATGTTCGGCAACACCAGGTCGCGCCTCCCCTCCAGCTGACGCCGAAAATCGGGCATCGGCGTCAAATCCATTTTCCGGAAGCTGTTGCCGGCCGTCGGGTGGCCATCCGCCGCCCACTCGTAGAGCGCCTCGGCCCGGGTGCCATCGTCAGCCGTGAACACGAAGACGCTGCACACGTCGGCGCCCGCGTCGCGGCCAATCAATTCCAACATCCCCTTGACGGCGACATCAAAATCACTTTCCACCGTGATCCGCTGCAGGCACAAATTGATGATGCGCTCATTCTTGACCATGTTGTTCAAAAGTTCGATGATCGCCTCGCGTTCATCTTCCAATTCGTGCTTCCTGGTCTCGTCCAGGCACAGGTCGAAAATGAACGTCCGCCCCGACTCCATCTGGAGGATGCCCTTGAACGTATTGAGCACCAGCCGTTTGCCGGTCGCCGTCGAGCAGTATTCGATGAACGGCATGGTTTCCCCGGAGCTGAGGACCTCGAGATCGCGGGCCCGGAAGACCTCGCTCATGCCGGGGAAGGCATCGATTTCATAATCGTTCTTGCCAATGACGTCCGCCGCCAGAACCCCGGTCTGACGTTCCAATTCCTGGTTCCAGATCACATACCGGAAGTCATTCGTGGCGTCTTTGACCATGACGCTGGCAGGCATGTGGTCGAGGAGCTCCTGCAGAATGCCCTGCATCTCTTCGGTTTGCAGCTTGGCTTCCTCGGCCGTGGTGACGTCGCTGCAGACTCCGACCAGGAGTCGGCGGCCGTTGACCGTGAGCAGCGCCTTCGTATAGCGCACGTAGTGACGAACACCCTCGGAATCGGTCAGTTCCCGCGTCCGCTCAATCATGCCGCCACGCGAAACCAGTTCCTCGTCCTCCGCCTGCATCTCCTTCGCCATGTTGGAGGTCGCTCCCCAGACCATGTAATTGTCCTTGCCCAGCACCCCGCCCTGGCGGATTTTCAGCAGGTCGCGAAAGCGCTCATTGGCAAAAACATACCGGAAGCCATCCTCGACGTCCTTGGCGAACACGGCGCTGGGGAGGTTGCCGAGCAGCTTCCCCTTCCAGGCGTTCAATTCATTCATGTCTCGCGACCGATAGTCGCGACGACGGAAATGACGCAGCAGAAGTAAAATCAACACCAGCTGCGGCAGCAGAATCAAACCCGCCGGGGCCGGGGCCAGCTCTCCGCGGCCAATCCGGGCCAGCTCCCACAGGACAAGACCGATGCCGCCGGCCTGCAGCAAAAAAAGACTGATGACGACTGTGTAGAAAATCCGGCGACGCATCTTGCTTTCCGCTCTCGAAGACACGACCATCCGCCGTTTAAGCCAATGCCAGCAACGGCCACTGACGCGGGAATAAAAAATAAACAGTCAAAATAACCTGCTTTCCTGATTTTACCATACCATTGTTCAGATTTTATTCCGGCGGCCAGTCCCAAAGAATCAAAACTCGACTTTTCCCTTGTCACCGCCGCCCGGTTTGCAAAAAAGCTTTCCGGGCGTAAAGTAGCGAGTCGCCCTGTGAGGTTGCACCTCTAAGCTGCTTGGCTTGTAAGGAAGTGCACCGCTTTGGGCGACTTTTTGTTTTTAGGATGTGTCGCGGGCTTGGACTGGTTCAGCGGTCGGCCTGGCCGTTCAGCTCGTGTTGAATTCGAGGCGCCAGTTGCTGATGTCGATGCCACTGAGCGGGACCATGAGCAGACAGCTTTTGATTTTGGCCAGTATGTTTTTGATTGTGCCGTACCATTCCAACATCGGGCGGCGTATCGGGTGCCGGATGCGGTCTGGATTCTGATGCTGCTGCAGCCGGCGGAACAGGCTGCTGTGCAGTATCAATTGCATGATGATGTTGGCGATTTGCACCAGGTGGTAGAAGTTGAGCCCCGCGTTTTCCACTGTGCCGAACGCCTCTTCCAGTCCAAGCCCATGACATTTCTGCACTTTGAAAGATTC
>JAKLHU010000140.1:6028-6278 GCA_022709995.1 Verrucomicrobiota bacterium
TTCTTCGATTTGCCAGCGAGTCCGACAGACCTGGTCGAGGACTCCTATGACCCTCCTTTTGCTTAGAAAGATGGTTGTCGCGTAAAAAAGCGTCTCTGTCTCGCCCTGGTCATTGGTCTTGTTCATCTTCAGGACATTGAGGCACACTTCCGTGTCCCCAAAAACGTGTTTCACGCCATTGGCCCATGTCACCGTGCGCCGCCGCTCATCCACGGGGTCGATGTCTTCGATCCGGTTTCTGGGGTTGGCG
>JAKLHU010000141.1 GCA_022709995.1 Verrucomicrobiota bacterium
TCGGTATCGACATTGTCGCCGTAGCGGATGACTTTTCCGGTGATTTTCATGATCGTCCTCTTCGAGATGGGGATTAGATGGTGGCCGGGTCGGTGATGACGCCGGTCAGGGCGGAGGCGGCGGCGACTTCCGGGCTGGCCAGGTAGACTTCGCTTTCCGGGTGGCCCATGCGGCCGACGAAGTTCCGGTTGGTGGTGGCCACGGCCCGTTCGCCCTTGGCCAGGATGCCCATGTGCCCGCCCAGGCAGGGTCCGCACGTCGGCGTCGACACCGCGCAGCCGGCGTTGACGAAGATGTCGAACAGGCCCAGGTGCATGGCGTCGAGGTAGATTTTCTGGGTGGCCGGGATGATGATGGTCCGCACCCGCGGATGGACTTTGCGGCCTTTGAGGAGTTCGGCGGCGACCACCAGGTCGGACAGGCGGCCGTTGGTGCACGAGCCGATGACGACCTGGTCGATCGGAATCTGGGGGATCTGGTCAAAGGTCCTGGTGTTGGAGGGCAGGTGCGGGAAGGCGACGGTCGAGCGGATGGCGGCCAGGTCGATGTCGAACACGCGTTCGTAGTCGGCGCCGGCGTCGGCCGCGTAGATGACCGGTTTCCGGGTGGAATGTTCGTTGATGTACTTCAAGGTCACCTGGTCGACCGGGAAGATGCCGTTTTTGCCGCCGGCCTCGATGGCCATGTTGCAGATGCAGAGGCGGTCGTCGATGGTGAGGGCGGCGACGCCGTCGCCGCCGAATTCCATGGATTGGTACAGGGCTCCGTCGACGCCGATGGCGCCGATGATGTGCAGGATGACGTCCTTGCCGCTGACCCATTTGGACAGCTTGCCGCGCAGGTTGAACTGGATGGCGCGGGGGACCTTGAACCAGGCCTTGCCCGTCGCCATGCCGAAGGCCATGTCGGTCGAGCCGACGCCGGTGGAGAAGGCGCCCAGGGCGCCGTAGGTGCAGGTGTGGCTGTCGGCGCCGATCACCAGGTCGCCGGCGACGACCAGGCCTTTTTCGGGAAGCAGCGCGTGTTCGACGCCCATGGCCCCGACGTCATAGAAGTGGGTGATGCCCTTTTCGGTCGCGAAGTCGCGCACCAGCTTGGTCTGCTCGGCGGCCTTGATGTCCTTGTTGGGCGTGAAATGGTCCATGACCAGGGCGATTTTCTGGCAGTCGAACACGCAGCCGCCCCCGGCCTTGCGGAATTCGTTGACCGCGACCGGCGCGGTGATGTCATTGGCCAGGGCCAGGTCGATCGCCGCCATGATCAGTTCCCCGGGGCGGACGGATTCGCGCTGGGCATGCGCCGCCAGGATTTTTTGCGTCATCGTCATGTTCATCGAAAAACAGCTCCTTGTTTGCATTCTGCGGTCGTTTCCGGCAGCGGGGGCGGCAAGCCGGCTGGCTTTTCCGGCCGCTTCCGCCCCTGGCGGGCCCAGGTCGGGTCGTGACGGCGGTCACAATCCGTTCAAAATATATTCGATGGAATCGATCAGCGCCAGCCAGCTGGCCTGAATGATGTCGGTGGAGACGCCGACGGTGGTCCAGACGCGTTCGCCGTTGGTGCTTTCCAGGAGCACGCGGACTTTGGCGGCGGAGCCGTTTTCGGCGGTCAGGACGCGGACTTTGTAGTCGACCAGGTGGATGCGGCTGACCTCGGGGTAGAAGACGGTGAGGGCTTTGCGCAGCGCCAGGTCGAGGGCGTTGACGGGGCCGTTGCCGGTGGAGGCCGCGGTTTCGGTTTTGCCGTTGACGTCGATGATGAGGACGGCGTAGGCGCTCATGGCTCCGTCGGGATTCGGCCATTCGCCGCTGGTCTTGTACATGTTGAGCTTGAAGTGCGGCTGGAAGCGGCCGAGCACGTTCATGACCATCAGCTCGAAGCTGGCGTCGGCCGATTCGAACTGATAGCCTTCGTGTTCCATGTCCTTGAGCTTCTGGACGATGAGGGCGGTTTCGGGGGAGTCCTTGTGCAGTTCGGGGGCGATGTCCTTCACCTTGGCCAGGACGGTGGTGCGGCCCGAGACCTCGCTCATCAGGAAGCGGCGCTTGTTGCCGACCAGGGTCGGCTCGACATGCTCGAAGGACTGCGAGCATTTGCAGACCCCGTCGATGTGCATGCCGCCTTTGTGGGCGAAGGCGCTCAGGCCGACGTACGGTTTGTTCAGCGGCACGGGGATGTTGGCGATTTCCGAGACGGTGAAGACGGCTTCCGAGAGCTTGTCGAGGTCGCTGCTGATGCACTGGCAGCCTTGCTTTAGCTGCAGGTTCGGGATGATGACGCTCAGGTCGGCGTTGCCGCAGCGTTCGCCGATGCCGATGAAGGTCCCCTGGACCTGTTCGGCGCCGGCGTCGACCGCGATCATGGAGCTGGCCACGGCGCAGCCGATGTCGTTGTGGCAGTGGATGCCGACCGGTAGGCCGGGGAACATCGCCACCACCTCCCGCGTGATCCGGAAGATGTCACTTGGCAGGCAGCCGCCGTTGGTGTCGCACAGGCACAGGGAGTCGGCCCCGGCCCGGGCGGCCGCCCGCAGGCTGTCGAGGGCGCAGTCGCGGTTGCTCTTGTAGCCGTCGAAGAAATGCTCCGCGTCATAGATGACTTCCTTGCCCTTTTTCTTGAAGAAGTCGACCGTGTCGCCGATCAGCTCGAGGTTGTTCTCGGGCGTGGTCTTCAGGATTTCGCGGATGTGCAGATCCCAGCTCTTGCCGAAGATGACGACCACGTCCGTGTTCGCTTTCAGCAGCGACAGGACGTTGTCGTCCTCCTCGGCGCGGAGGTTCTTGCGGCGCGTGCTGCCGAAGGCGCAGAGCTTCGCCGTTTTCATGGTGATCTTGGCGGCGCGGGCGAAGAACTCGAGGTCCTTGGGGTTGGAACCCGGGTTGCCGGCCTCGATGTAGTCGACCCCCATGTCGTCCAGGACGCTGATGATCTTCAGCTTGTCCGAGACCGAGAAGGAGATGCTCTCGCTTTGTGCCCCGTCGCGCAACGTGCTGTCGAGTATTTTGATTTTTTTCATGGAGTCCTTTCAGAGCAGCCGGTTGAGGCCATTGATGTAGGCCATGATGCTGGATTCGATGATGTCGGTGGACAGGCCGCGGCCGGTGACGGTCTTCTCGCCGCTCTTGATGCGCACGATGACTTCGCCGAGGGCGTCGTTGCCTTCGGTGACCGAGAAGATGGCGTAGTCGTCGAGGACATGCGGCGGGGCCTTGATGAGCATGTCGATGGCTTTGTAGGCCGCATCAATCGGGCCGTCGCCAATGGCGACGGCTTCCACCAGCTTTTCGCCGTCCTGCAGGCGGACGACGGCGTTGGAGGTGACGTAGTTGCCACAGTTGACCGTGAAGCGGTCGAGCTTGTAGCCGTTTTCGATGTCCTGGGTTTTCTTGCTGACCAGGGCTTCGAGGTCGTTGTCATTGATGCTCCGTTTCTTGTCGGCCAGCAGCTTGAAGCGTTCCATCAGGTCGTCGAGCTCCGCCTTGTTCAGTTCGTGGCCCATTTCATTCAGCCGTTTTTCGATGGCGTGGCGGCCGCTGTGCTTGCCGAAGACCATCTGGTTCTGGAGCAGTCCGATCGACTGCGGGGTCATGATCTCATACGTCTCCCGGTTGGCCAACACGCCATGCTGGTGGATGCCGGCCTCGTGGGCGAAGGCGTTGGCTCCGACGATCGCCTTGTTGATCGGTATGGGCAGGCCGAGGATGTTGTAGACCAGCTTGCTGGTCGACGAGATCCTGGTCGTGTCAACGCCGGTCAGGCACTGGTAGAAATTCTTCCTGGTGTGGATGCCCATGACGATTTCCTCCATGGCGGCGTTGCCGGCGCGTTCGCCGAGGCCGTTGATGGTGCATTCGACCTGGTCGGCGCCGGCGCTGACGGCGGCGAGGGAGTTGGCGGCGGCCATCCCGAGGTCGTTGTGGCAGTGCACGGACAAGATGACGTTCTCGATGCCGCGGACGTGGTTGCGCAGGTAGGTGATCAGATCGACCATTTCCATCGGCGTGGTGTAGCCGACGGTGTCGGGGATGTTGATGACCGTGGCGCCGGCGGCGATCGCCGTCGCCGTCGCCTTGACCAGGAAGTCACGCTCGCTGCGGCAGGCGTCCTCGGCCGAGAATTCAATGTCGGACATTTTGGTTTTGGCGTAGCGGACCATGTCGCCGATGGTCTGGAGGACTTTTTCCGGCGCCATCTTCAGTTTGTACTCCATGTGGATGGGCGAGGTCGCCATGAAGGTGTGGATGCGCGGCGACTGGGCGTGTTTCAGCGCCTCGTAGGCCATGTCAATGTCTTTGGGGACGGCGCGGGCCAGGCTGCAGACCGTGCTTTCCTTGAGCTGGGCCGCGACTTTGCTGACGGCATCGAAGTCGCCTTGCGAGGACACGGCGAAGCCGGCCTCGATGACGTCGACGTGCATCTTTTCCAGGGCCATCGCGATTTCCAGTTTCTCGGTGATGTGCATGCTGCAGCCGGGAGACTGCTCGCCATCCCGCAGCGTGGTGTCGAATATCTTGATCTTGCGCATGGTGGAATCCTTTGCTCTCTATAATGATATGGTGAAATGATTGTATGGTATGGACGGGGCGGGCGGCGCGCACCGGGGCGGAAGCGCGACCAAAGGCGTTCGGGCGGTTTTGGTTTGTCTCTATCGGTTCCGTCGCGGCGGTTGGCGCCGCGGCGGGGAGCATTTCACGTCAATCCTTGAAGGCGGCGCCCTGGTCGGCGGAGAGGACGTTGCGGGCGTAGCGCTTCAGGTAGCCGCTGAGGCCTTCCTGGACTCGTAGTTTCATGTTCCGGCGGCGTTTTTCCCATTCGCCGTCCGGCAGGACTGCGTTGAGGGCGTAGTTGTTGATGTCGATGTCGATGGCGTCGCCGTCCTTCAGGTAGGCGATGGGGCCGCCGGCCTGGGCTTCCGGGGAGATGTGGCCGATGGCGGCGCCGCGGGTGGCGCCGGAGAAGCGGCCGTCGGTCAGCAGGGCGACCTTGTCGTCCAGGCCCATGCCGGCGATGGCCGAGGTCGGCCCGAGCATCTCGCGCATGCCGGGGCCGCCGCAGGGGCCTTCGTAGCGGATGACGACGACGTCGCCGGCCTTGATCTGGCCGCCGAAGATGGCCGTGACCGCGTCCTCCTCGGTGTCGAAAATACGGGCCGTGCCGCGGAAATGCAGCATTTTCTCGGTGACGGCGCTGCGTTTGACGACGGCGCCGTTGGGGGCGAGATTGCCGAACAGGATGGCCAGGCCGCCGCTGGCGGAGTACGGCTCGGCCAGGGACCGGATGACGCCGCGGCCGCGCCGGCCCGCGGTCTGCAGGTTCGCCGCGACGGTCTGGCCGGTGGCGGTCATGCAGGCGCCGTCGAGCAGGCCGCCGGCGAGCAGTTCCTTCATGACGCCGTAGACGCCGCCGTCGGACCACAGGTCCTGCATGTGGTGTCCGCCGGCCGGGGCCAGGCGGCACAAGTTGGGCGTGCCGCGGCTGATCTCGTTCAAAGCCGGCAGCGAGAAGGGGATGCCGGCCTCGCGGGCGATCGCCGCCAGGTGCAGGACGGTGTTCGAGGAACACCCCAGGGCCATGTCCACGACCATGGCGTTGCGGAACGCCCCCGGCGTCAGGATGTCGGACACGCGGATGTTCTTCTTGACCAGTTCGAGGATTTTCTCGCCGGCGAGCTTGGCCAGGCGGGTGCGGCCGGCGTAGACAGCCGGGATGCTGCCGTTGCCTTCCAGTCCGAGGCCGATGGCTTCGGTGAGGCAGTTCATGGAGTTGGCGGTGAACATGCCGGAGCAGGAGCCGCAGGTCGGGCAGGCCAGTTCTTCCAGGCGGGCCAGGTCGGCCGGGCTGATCTTGCCGGCCTTGACGGCGCCGACGCCTTCGAAGACGCTGTTCAAGTCGAGGCACTTGCCGTTTTCGCCTTCCGGGAGGCTCAGCATGGGGCCGCCGGAGACGAAGATCGCGGGCAGGTTGAGGCGGGCGGCCGCCATCAGCATTCCCGGCACAATCTTGTCGCAGTTGGGAATGAAGACGAGGCCGTCAAAGCAGTGGGCGCTGACCATGCATTCGATGCTGTCGGCGATGATTTCCCGTGTGCACAGGGAGTATTTCATGCCGCGGTGGCCCATGGCCAGGCCGTCACAGACGCCGATGGTGTTGAATTCAAGCGGAGTCCCGCCGGCGGCCAGCACGCCGTTTTTCACGGCCTGGGCGATGAGCGGCATGATCGCTTCGCTGATCTCGGAATCCACCTTCTTAAGCAGCGCGACCCGGTCGTCCGGT
>JAKLHU010000142.1 GCA_022709995.1 Verrucomicrobiota bacterium
CAGCTCGTCGCCTCCATCGTCGCCATCGCGGGCACCGCGGCGATCGTCGTGTGGTTCTGGCGCAGGGACCACCCGCCGCCCTGACACCCCTGCCCCCTCTGTTGGGAGGGCTCGTCGGGACCCCGCTCCCCGTTCCGCCCCTTGGCCGGAACAAAAACGGCGGTTTTCGTCCGTCTTTCCGGCCCGGAGCGCTATTCCGTCTGAAGCGATGTGATGAACACATCCGCTTCGGCGATGGCTTTCTCCATGTCGGTGACCAGTTGGTCCACATTGGTCTGCACGCTGGCCAGCTCCTGGCTCAAGCCGGCGATGGCGCGGGCGTTCAGGTTGTGCTTCATGAACAGAACCTGGTCCCGAAGCAGCACCAGGACCGGCTCCAGGCGCGATTCGGCCTTCTTCATGGCGCTGATCAAATCGCGGTATTTATCCTCGGTGGCGTCGTACTTCCGCTGGCTGGATTGACGCAGGCTGTCACTGTTGTACTGCTTGATTTCGGCCGCCCATTCCTTGAACAGCGCCGTCGAGACGTCCTCCACCGACCCGATGTGGTCGCGCACCGCGGCCGCCGCCGACTCGCTCTTCTGCAAGGCCGAATTCAGTTTCCCGTATTCCTTCTCCAGATTCCCGCCGTCGAACTTCACGACGCTCTTGAACTGCTCCATCGCGGTCAGAAACTGCTCCTTGGTCTCCGTCTGCGTGTCACGCGCCGACTTGACCCGGTCCATCAAAATCTCGCGCTTGTGGACGCCCAGCTTCTCCATGGTCCCGTAGTACATGGTGCTGCAGCCGCACAAGCAGCCTACCGCAAGGACTACCAACACCTGACGCAAACGCATAAGAACCTCCTAAACCAGCCTCTGGTTGAAAAACACCCCGGCCAAGGCACGCCCGCCGATGCCGGACGCCGGCTGGCGACAAACTGCCACTGCCGGAATAAAGATAATCCGCCAAACCGGAACGGCAATGGCAAAACCGTCATGAAGGCCTGGAAATCGTCAGCGGTCAGTGTACAACCCGGCGCTCCGCTGGGACAATTTGCAGGTTACAGGCTCCTTGGGTGGGCGGCGGCGTATGGTGTTCAGGCTTTAGCCTGCTCCCCATTCCCCGGTTATCCGGCCATGTAACATAGGAGCCATTGATAACTGAGCACTTGAGGAGTCAACGCCTGGGCGCCTCAGGGCCTGAGGCGCCACCTTGGCGCGTCAGGCCACTACCGCCGCCAAATGCAATGGCTGACTGCGTACCAAAAAAACAGGCTTGACGGGCGACTCCAAGGTGGTCCGGCCCGGCCTCGGCGTCCGGCGACGGCCGGTCGCAGGGCGTGGTCAAACCGCGGGGCTGCCGCCGGCGGCGTCAGTTGTTGCAGGGCAGAACCCACTCCAGCTGGCGGTAGAAGGTGACGGCATTGGCGACGCTGGTCGCCTTGGCGAACCGACTTTTCAGGTTGCCGGGGGTGATGGTTTCGACATGGCCGTCATACCAGGCCGTGTTGGCGCGGCCGTTGTGGCGGAAATGCAGCCCGCAAAGCTGGGTCGAACTGGTCACGTCGAGATTGTAGAACTGGTTGCCGGCGTAGTTGTAGGTGCCGCCATAGGCGACGGAGTCGGCCAGCTGCAGGTATTCCGACGGCCTGGTCATGCGGATGGTGGAATAATAGGTCGAGAAGCCGTCACTCAGGCGGGGGGCGCCGTGTTCATCCTCGTAGGCGGGGCCAAACGAAGGCGACTTCATCGCATAGATGTAACCCTGGGCCTTGGCGGAATTCTTCCAGGACGGGCAGCGGAAGCCCTCCTCGTTGGCGAGGGTGGAGTAGGGGCCGCCGATGGCGAATAGCATGTCATAGGCCCAGTTCCAGTTTTTGGCGCCGGAACAGCGGGACAGGATGACCATGCCATCGCTGGAGTCGGCGTACATCAACTGTTCCAGCGAAAGCTGCTTCAGGCTGTTGACGCAGGAAATCGTCCGCGCCTTCTCCCGGGCCTTGCTCAAAGCCGGCAGCAGCATGGCCGCGAGAATGGCAATGATGGCGATGACGACCAGAAGCTCAATCAGGGTAAAACGGGACAAACACAGCATACGGTCGGAAAAACTTTCACGATGGTTGGCGACAGGGCGATACGAAAACGCTTTCATCATGGCACTTTCTTTCAGGAACAATAAGGACGTGGTTACGACGCGTCACCGCCGGCGGCGACGACAAGAGATTTTAACTGTCGGCGGCAGACTGCCGAAAGGCGCCCGGGCCGAGCCGGCAAGTCTGATAATATACCATGTTTAGCCACAAAAACCAGTGCCGAAGCCGTGTTTTCCGGTCCGCCAACGCTATCCCTCACCCGGGAAGCGCCAACTCCTTGCCAGAGACCATCCGAACAGCCTAGACGCCTTGCGCCTCTTCAAAGGCTTGACGCCGATGACCATGACCGGATTATCAGCAGCATCACCCTTCGTTTCATCCGCAGATTACGCTGATAAGCGCAGATTTTCAAGCCATGCAAGTAAGGCGCACGTTGAAAATTTGCGCCGTTTGCACCATCTGCAGGTAAAACTATCGACAAAGGCGTTGCGGATGGACTGGAGATGGCTCCCCCCCAGGAGGGGAAAACGGCCCGCCGTGAAATTTAATAGAAGAGTTCCATTGACTTTTCCGGAAGAGGGTATATACTCAATGAATGTCAGTCGGAACAGGTGTGTTCAAGCAATGTAGGCCGTGGAGTAGTCTTCAGGAATCAGCTGGCAAAGGAGTCGTTTCATGTTGATCAGGAATGCGATCATCAGCGAACAGGTGAAGCGTCTGGAGGAAGCGTACCAGATGCTGCAGGACGTCATGCCGGGGTATTTTTTCACGACGTTTGTGGACGGTGTTGGGAAGATTCTGCCTTTCCTGTGTAATTTGGACAAGAGTTCGGGGATTCGTCGGATTGATTTCAGCGGGGAGGTGTTTTTTGTTTACTTGCTGAGTAACGAATGCAACCCGAAGGTGACGAGCACGATGATGGCAGGCCAGCACCTGCTGAGTGCGAACCTGCACCAGTCGGTGAAGCCTCTCGTGATCAACGGAGAGCCGTCGATTTTGATCATTGAGCATTATGTCCGCGACCAGGGGCGGCATGGCGAGTCGCCGGTCAGCCTGGTCGATCTGCAGGCCGAATACGGCCGCCAGTATGGCGGCGGGCAAGAAGAGGCGATTGCCGAAGTGTATGGCCGGCTGAATTTCGCGGCGGTGACGGATTTGAACGCGGCCCGCCTGGCGCAACGTATTCACAGGGTGCTGCAGGCACAGGACAATGACAACGTCCAGGCCGATATCGAGTCCTGGGACAATGACAGCATCCGGCTGACGGTCGCGGTGTCGATTCCGCTGGGGACGGACGAGATTGCGCGGCAGATTGTCGCGATCATCTATGCGTCGGGCCTGGAAGTGCGGCGGTGCTATTTCCGGGAGATGACGGTCAACAAGGACATCACCGATTTTGCGCATCTGCCGGTCCTGGTGGCGACGGTTTACCTGGGGGCCAAGCCAGGCGAGCAGATCCGCGACGAACAAGCGGCGAAGCTGATGGACGACATCCGCCTGATCAGCTGGGTGGAGATCGGGGACATCCTGCATCAGACACTGGTGGAACATCATCATTTCAGTCTGGCGGGCACCAACTGGGTGCGGGCGATGTGCGAATTCGTGCATGGCCAGCTGGCGTTTGTCGACCGGAACGCCTACAACCAGGCCGACCTGACCCGGTTTGTGGCCCTTTACCCGGAGCTGGCGAGTCAGCTGTATCTGGAGTTTGAACGGCGCTTCGCCCCGGGAGCGGCGCACCCGACGGCGGCGGAGGAAGCGTCGTTCCAGGAGAAGTTTCTGCGCGAAGTGTCCAGAATCAGTTCCGGCAACCAGGACAAGGACCTGTGGGTGAAGACGATTTACCGGGCCGGGCTCAATTTCATGGAAAGCATCCTGAAGACGAATTTCTTCAGCCCGGTCAAGTCGGCCCTGGCGTTTCGCCTGCGGCCCGACTTTGGCCAGCATTACCGGGAAGTCTCGGCGGAATACGGCAAGGCGTTTCCGGCCGACCAGCCCTGGGGCGTCTTTTTCTTCTTCCGCCGCAAGGCGTTCGGGTATCAGGTCCGGTTTGCCGAAATCTCCCGCGGGGGCTGGCGGACCGTGATTCCGCTGCGCGGCTCCAACAAGCTCGAATTGAACGACTACTACGATTTTGCCCGGGACGAGGCCTACCGGGAAGTCTTTGTCCTCGCCCATACACAGCATTTGAAGAACAAGGACATCTACGAGGGCGGCGCCAAGATGCTGACGCTGCTGGAGCCATTGGCCGATGTCGGCATGCTGAAGCCGACCCTGTGGGAAGCGCAGCGGGCCTTCACGGCCGCGTTCCTGTCCCTGGTCAACTACGACGACAACCGGCAGCTGCGGGACAAGGCGATTGTCGACCGCCTCGGGGCGCGCGAGATCATTGAAATCGGCCCGGACGAGAACATGTTCGACACGATGATCGAATGGATGGGCGAATATGCGAAGAAGGTCGGCTATACCCTCGGCTCCGGCGTCATTTCCGGCAAGCCCGGCGCCGGCATCAACCACAAGGAATACGGCGTCACCAGCTTCGGCGTGCACCAGTACCTGCTGAAGACGCTGTCGGAGCTGGGCATCCATCCGGAAAAAGACACCTTCACGCTCAAGATCGCCGGCGGTCCCGGCGGCGACGTGGCCGGCAACGAAATGAAGCTGCTGCTGGCGACGGGGGCCGACGGCCGGCCCGTCTATCCCGGACTGTGCCTGACGGCCGTGACCGACGGGCCGGCGGCGGCGTACGACCCGGCCGGCCTGGACCGCGACGAGCTGCGGCGGCTGTTGTTCACGGCCAACCTCGACAGCTACAATCCCGAGAAGCTGCGCGGGGAAGGGGCGATGATGGTGTTTTCCAAGCCGATCCGGAAGGACGGCGAGGTCTTCCATCGGCAGGTGCTCCGGCGGAATGGCAAGCTGGAGGACAAAGTGATCTCGCCGAATGAGTTCATGCTGCTTTTCCAGCATAATCTGACCCATTATGCCGACGTCTTCATCCCCGCCGGCGGCCGGCCGTCCACCATCAACGAGGGCAACTGGCGCGATTACTTCCCGGACGGCAAAGCGTCTTTCCGGGCGATAGTCGAGGGGGCGAATTCGTTCATCACGCCGGCGGCCCGCAACGTGATTCAGCAGAACGGGGTGTGGATTGTCAAGGACGCCTCGGCCAACAAGTGCGGCGTCATCACCTCGTCGTACGAAATTATCAGCGGGCTGCTTTTGGACGAGGACGAATTCAAGGCCGTGAAGCCCGTGCTGGTGAAGCAGGTGATGGAGATCCTGAAGAACCGCGCCGTCCAGGAAGCGGACTGGCTCTACAGCCGTTTCCGGGAAACGAAGACGCCGATGACCGAGTTGACGGATAAGCTGAGCCGGGAAATCAACGCAAACAATGTCACCATCACGGCGTATCTGCAGGCGCATCCCGAATATGTCACCGAGGAGTTGCTGCTGTCGCATCTGCCGGGCGTCTTCCGCCAGGATTATCCCGGCCGGTGCTCGCGTCTGCCGGAAGAATACCGGGTCGCCATCGCCGCGGTTGAACTGGCGTGCCGGACCGTCTACGCCGCCGACAAGACCGACCTCGGGCTCCGTCTGCAGATGGTCATGAACGACAAGGAAAAAGCCAGCCTCAAACGGAGGAAGTAACGGCCGCGCCGAAATTCGGCGGGCAGCGGGCCGACGCCAACGTTTTTTCCCCTGCCGGGGCCGGTTCCAGGGCAGGCGACGCGCCATCGACGCGCCGCCTGCCTTTTTCGTCTGATGTCACCAGAGATGGATTTTACCAGGCCTGTTCGCGCCATCGGCAGCGGCGACGACCAGGCTCCGGGTGCCGTGACGACGGGTCGATTTTTTGCCGTACCGCGTCTTGCGCCGATAGTTTGAGGCCGTCCGAAAAGCCTTCGTCGAAAGATTCATCCGCCGATGGCGCCGATTTTCAACGCAGGAGGTTACTGCCGATCATCACGTCGTGGACGTCGGCTTCATGTCCCTGAAGAAGCGCCAGACGCCAGGCTGGAGACTGTTCGGAGGTCTCAAGTCATGGGAAAGATACTATTTCAGATGAAGCGCCAGACGCCAAGCTGGGGACTGTTCGGAG
>JAKLHU010000143.1 GCA_022709995.1 Verrucomicrobiota bacterium
CGCGCCTTCTCCCGGGCCTTGCTCAACGCCGGCAGCAGCATCGCCGCCAGAATCGCGATAATCGCGATGACGACCAAAAGCTCAATCAACGTGAAATGCGACCGTTTCATGATGCCTCCTTGGGTTCCAACCCTGCTCGTGACGATTGATTCAAACATGCATGTAACACCTTTATTTATAAACACTTCCGGAATACCTTCCCGCCGGCTGTCCGGTTTCGACCATTCTACTCCAGGCGATAGACCCGCGTGACGCCCAGGTCGAGAGTCTCCTTGAACTGCGTCGCCTTCTCGGTCACGACCTGACCGCTGATGACCTCCGTCACCCGACCCGAACGCGGCAGCGCAATCGTCTTCTCCCCGGCCGTCGACGTGTGCAGCATCAGGAAGTTCGCGTTGGCGCTGAGCACGTCATCCGCGTCCGCGTAGACGTGGATGCCGAGCCGACGGCACAGCTCGCGCAGCTGGGCCGGCGTCAGCCCGCGCGGATGGTACATGGACTGGAAGCCGCGGTAGCTGACCGCCTCCAAGTTGCCGCCGTCCTGACGCGAGAGGACCGGCGCGGGCGCGCCGCCACCGGGATACTCGGCCTGGAACGCCATGCCGGTCAGCTCCCGCATCGAGTCCAGACTGAGGCCGGCGGATGTGACATAGCCCGGCGCATAGAGCCACACCGCCGTCGCCCCGTTGCGCCGCAACTTGGCCTGGATCTTGGCCACGGTCGCCTCATCACTATAGCACTGATTGGTGAATATGTACAACTTGTAGTCCTTCATGCGCGGATGGTCGAGGTCGCTGCTCAAGTACAGATCGAACAAGGCCCCGGAGCGATGCGCGTTCTTGTACGTCTCCCACATCAGGCCGCGGAAAAGCTCCGTCGTCGCCGGCGTCATCGACAGATATTTGATCGTCGCCTCGTCCATCACCAGCGCGGCTTCCGCGATCTGCGTTTTCGGGACGGGCAGGAAGCGCCGGCCGAGTTCCATGTATTTGGCCACGTCGGCCATCATCCCCTCGCTGTGGAACGCGTGGTTGCCGGCCAGCGCGAACCACCACAAGGCATTGCCCTTGGTGAGCGTATAGCCGAACGAGCGGCGCATCGCGTTGAGCGTCTCGCCCTCGTCGGCCGTCGCCTCGCCGCCGCGATAGCGCAGCAGGGCATGGGTGCGGTAGTCGCATTCGTCCCAGAAGATCTTGTTATGGATCATGTAGGTGCCGTTGAAGTTGCCAATATGCAGTCCTTCCCCGCCGCCCTTGCGCCGGCCGTAATCAAGCGGCGTGGCGAAAAAGTCGATGTTGGGGTCCTTGACGGCTTCCCCCAGGATGGTGTGGCCATTGCCCTGCAGCTGGAACGTGCCATGCAGACGCGCCAGCGGCAAATAGGTATAGAAATACCCGGCCAGGCAACGCCCGCCGGTGACCTCCTTGACGATCGCGGCCGCGTTCCGCATCGTTCTGATCGTCGTGTCGTTCAGATAGTCGACATAATCCGCGCAGGACCGCGCCTTGACCGGGTCGCGAAACACCCCGAACTCCGCCGCCAGGCGGAATTCCGGGTCCGGAGTCTTGATCTCGGCCCAGTCCGCCAACGCCGTGCCCCAGGCGGCATTGACCTTCGCCAGGCTGCCGTAGCGGCGCTGGCAGTAGGCGGCGAATTCGCGGTGCGCAATCGGCGAGTAATCGATCAGCCCTTTGTCCTGGCCGTGGTAATACCACTCGCTGGCGCTGCCGCCGCCGACCAGATAGCCGATGACGTGCCCGGCGTAGGGCTGCTTTTCGATGTAGCCAATCAAATCCCGGAGCATCCGTGAATACGCGGCTTCCCATTCCGGCGAACCCAACCCGCACCAGCCATCCCGCCGGCCATATTCGCCGCCGGCATAATAGACCGGCACGAAGTCCTGACGGTCCTTCAACCACCACCACGACGGCGGGTCGATCTTGATCCGAATCATGGTCCGCGCCTGCGGACAGGCCGCCAGAAACATGGCGAAACGGTCGTCAATGCGCTTCCAATTGTACTGGCCCTCGCCTTCCCACCACTGCCCAATCAGCTTCTCCGCTTGCATGTTGGTCGAGTAAAAGTCGTGCATCAAGGTGACGCCGGCCGCGGTGAAGTCCTGGATGGACGGCTTGATGGCGTCGTCGCCGACCCAGCAGGTGGGCGCGTACATCATCGGATACTGGGGCTCGCCATTCAGGCAGAGCACCGAAACGCCATCGCGCATCTCCTGAGTGGCGACCGTGCCTTTCGGCATGTCGTCCGGCGGCGGATTGGCGAAATAGGCCGCGGTGCGCTTCAAGGGCACCTTGAAGTCGGGGTCGAAATCCGGCGGGGGCGGCAGCTGCACCGGCGTCGTGAACCGCTCGCGCTCGTGCTGGTACAACTCGCCGATTTCGGCGCCGGTCAAGGCCTGGCGGTACGCCGCCACCCGGCCCATCAAGCCCCAAAAACCATAGAGCATACTGCCGTCGCCATCCTCCCGAATGGCCAGGCGCCAGACGTCCTCAACGATGCTTAGCGGCTTGTCCATCACGGTTTTCGCGTTCAGCTCGCCATTGTGATAGATTTCCAAGTCAGTCCCGCGGCAGACGGCCGTCGCCATCTGCCAGACGCCGCGCTGGACCGGGCTCTGCTTGACGCACACCGAGGTCTTGTACTCCGGCAGCCGCGAGTCAATCCCCTCCCATTTCGACTTGGCCGTGATCCACCAGCGAAATTCCAGACGCAGGTTCGTATGCCCGAACCAGAACCCGACATTGCGCTCCGGATACGGGCTGCGCCGGCAGTGAATCAACGTGGTCTGCCCGCTCTCCGATTCCTGCTGCGGGATAAACCACATCGACACAGTGAAGTCCGTCGTCCCCCTCAATGCCTCGGGAACGGCAATGCGATAGCCCGACGAATTGTCGCAGGCGAGCGCCCCCAGAGCGAGGTCGGTCTTCGCAATGCCGGTCGTGCCGGCCGGGACCTCGCCGCCCTGGAAGTCAAGCTCCAGCACGGGCGGCAAGACCGCCGCCGGCAACGACAGGGCCAGCAAAGAAGTCAACATCACGCATGGCAGCATACGGTTAGCGCATTTCATGTCAACATCCTCCCTTAGTGTTCCGCCGGCGCCGCGCCGGCCATTTCTCCAGGGCGACTGGTCAAACGCCCCCGGACGGCGGTGCGCCCGGAGCCTGCCACGGTCAACGGGTGCGAAGCACCAGATCAATGATTTTATCCCGGAACGCCAGCAGCTCGGCCGGGTCCTTGGTGAAGCTGTTGGCGCCGCCGACTACCTTGTCGTCAATCGCCAGAGCGGCTTCCGCTTCGCGCACCAAAGCGTCCTGGCCGCCGCGCTTCTTCAAAGCCTCGACCTGCTTCCGCAGCATGACGAAATACTCGTAATCCTGCATGCCGTCCCGCAAATTCTTCAGGCGGATGCTCGGCAGCGGCAGGAAGTCCGCGCCGGGATACAGCAAGTTGCCCCCGCCGTTGGTGCGGCTGACCGACCGGACGTCGTTGACGCTGCGGAAATAGGGCAGCCAGGGAACCTCCGGCCAGCGCACGTCGCCGGCCCGCATCTTGTCGAGAACCTCCGGCGTCGCCCAGTCCAGCCCGCGCAACACGCAGAATTCCGGGGTGAGCTGCTTCGCCTCGAACACGCCGTTCGAACGCCACTCGCGGTTCAGGCCCCAGTACAGCAACCCGCTCAAATTCAGTTTCCAATTCATCCAGGGAATGACCCGCGGGTCAATCCCGGGCGAATCCAAATTGAAGTTCGCATAGGGGGCCAGCGGATAGTCGGTCGGATACCACCAGACCTTCTCTCCCAGCGCCAGACGCTGGGCCGTGGCCTCCGCCTCGAAATGCCCGAACAACGGACACCAGACATTGACATAGCCGAACAGCCGCTCGTCAATCTGGGCGGTGTTGAGCCGCGGCACTTCGGGGAACAGCTCCTTGGCGTCGGCATAGTCCTGCTTCATCCGGTCGAGGGCGCCGGGCTTGCTGGAACTGAGGACTTCATCGTGCCCGAAGAAAATCGGCCGCAGACGGCCATGGTAGCGGTTAATCAGCTCTCGGGCCCGCTCCTGCTTCTCTCGGATGTTGCTGATGGACAGGAACAGCATGGTCTTGCCGTTTTCAGCGCAATAATCAAGATACTCCTCGCCAATGTCGGTGTCGCGGCTCCAGAGGTTCATCGGCTCCAAGCGATGATCCAGCAGGAACTGGCAATAAGCCAGCATCTGGTCGCGGTTGGCGTCTTGGCCGTAGAAAT
The DNA here is from genome assembly GCA_022709995.1 of Verrucomicrobiota bacterium. Taxonomy (GTDB): domain Bacteria; phylum Verrucomicrobiota; class Lentisphaeria; order Oligosphaerales; family Oligosphaeraceae; genus JAAZKI01. The sequence goes on from JAKLHU010000143.1 coordinate 4,265, forward strand.
CCTTGACCCAGCTGGGCGAGAAGCAGAACGCGGTGTCGAGCGACGCCGATTTCGGCAGGGCCAGACCCGTGGCCGAAACCGTCACCGGCACCGCCACCGGCGGCAATCCGGCCGGCGTCACCGTGACCGTGGCGGCGTAGTCGCCGGCCGCCGCGCCGGCAGGCAGATACACATCGACCCACAGCACGACCATCCCGGTCGGCGCAAACGCAAACTCGACGCCCGGCCGCAGCACATCGGCGTAACTGACCTGCGACTGGCCCTGGTCCAGCTGCTTCGCCGTGCGAACCATCTCCTCTAAATATACCTGCGCCTTCGCGCCGGCCACCGGCCGGTTGTCGGCGCCGGCCAACGGCGTCACCGACGCCTTCACCGAACCGATCGTCTGCCCGGGAAGCGCCAGCAGCATGATCTGAAAACTGCCGTATTCATTGCCAGACAACCGCAGCCGCGCGGCGTCAACCAGCGGAAACGCGTTGCTCTGGTTGTCGGCGACCTTCTCCATCGACGACACGACCAGGCTGGCGTAGCCGCGCCGGCGGCCCACCGAGCCTTCGGCAAAATACGCCTGCGAACGCTTGACCGCCTGGGCCAGCTGCTCCGCCTGCATGGACAGCTTCTGGGCATCCTCCAGCAAAAGCCGGAAAGCGGCAAAGGTCTTCGCCCCAGCCAACGCCTCCCGCCGCACCGCCAGCTCCGCCCGCAGGTGCTCCCGCGCCGACGCCAGGTTCGGGCTCACGTCCTGACCCAAGGCGAGCTTCTGCTCAATCGCCGCCAGCCGCGCCGGCAAATCATACAGACGATTCATCAAATCAGCCGTGCGCACTTCCGGCGACCGCTCGTCCGCCGACGCCTGGAACAAAAGCTTGCCAAAATTCTCCGGCGTATGGAAATTGGTCAGACGCGTCCAGGACAGCACGTCCTGGACATGCGGATTCTCGCGGCCCAGATTGAACCCCCAGATGGCGTCCGGAGCCGGCACGCCGCCGACGCCGGCAAACGGAATCGTCACCAGCGCCGTCCAGGCCGATGCCTGGCGGTCAATCACGGCCTTCCAATCGCAGTCCCAGCTGTTGTCACGGCGGCCATGACTGTGCCGCGAGTCATATATGCCGCCAGAAGAATTGCCGACCAGATGAAAATACGTGGGCGCCGAAATGTCCGGCTGCAGGAAAATCTCAAAACAGTCGTTGGTCCAAGGCCGGCCGTCGCGCGCGGTGACTTCATCCACGCGCTTGGCCATGTCCTTGGCCTGCAACGTGAAGAAAAGGTACAGATGATCCGCGTCGCGCAGCACCTGGGCGCGGGCCGGCTCAAGGGCGGCGCCGATGCCGGTCGTAAGCTCAATCGGCGCGACGCCGGCGAAGTCGCGGGCCGAGGCCGGCGGTTGCGCCGCCCAGGCGACGCCGCGCACGTAGTAGGGCCATTCGCCCAAAGCCAGGGGCGGAAACTCCGTCGCCGGCTTGGTGGTGACCTGGATATTGCCCAGATAGGTCGTGGACTCGGCGCTTTCGCTGCCCAGAATCCACAACCGCGTCAACGAAACGGTGCGGGTGTCGCGAAATAAAATCCCGTCGACCCGGGGCGTCGCCATGTCGTCGACATAGACCGCAAAGTCGCCGCGCACGAAGTTGATCACATACCGGAAGTGATGCCACTGGCCAATGGCAACTTGGCCGGCCGGCTGCCAGTCCCGGTTCATGCTCTTGGCGACCTGCAGTTTGCCACCGTCTTGAATCACCGTGATCGCCTTGATCGCGTCGTCATTGGCCAGCATCCGTTCCCAAGGTGTTTTGGCCAGGCTCTCCTCCAGCAGCCATACGTCGAGCCCGTCGTCCAGGCTGATGCGATCAGCCGGCGCCGCCGGAGGATTCTCCGGGGCCTCCGCCTTGCGCTCACTCGGGCTGG
>JAKLHU010000144.1 GCA_022709995.1 Verrucomicrobiota bacterium
AGAAAGTCCAGGCTGCTGGCCCCAAGCCCATCCTGGAGGTGAACCCGAAGGCGTCGGTTGGATTGGCCAGGATCGCCGAAGGCGCCATGGCCCGCGAACTGCGCGATCGGTACGCGAAGATGGACGACGTCCTCGCCGACCTGGCCGGCATCCACGAACGCTGGCCCGATGCCATGATCTATTTCGTCGACTCCGTCTTCAACGACCCGGCCGGAAACTACCGGAAACTCCTGGCGGCCATGCAAAGCAACGGCTTGCACCTGCCCTGGACCGGCTTCATCACCCCCGCCAACCTGACTGAAAACAACATCCGCCAGATGGCCGAAACCGGCCTCGTCGCCGCCGACCTCGGCGTCGACGCCGCCACCGACCAGACCCTCGCCGGCATCGGCAAAAATTTTTCCTTCGCGGACGTCCAACGCTGCTGCCGCCAGCTGCTCGAGCACGGCGTCTCCGTCACCACCAATGTCATGTTCGGCGGCCCGGGCGAAACAGATGACACCGTCCGGCAGGGCATCGCCAACCTGCTCGCCCTCGAACCGGCCTATTCCGTCATCTTCGCCGGCATCCGCCTGCTCCATGGCGCCCCCCTCCTGGAAACCGCCCGCCAACAAGGCAAAATCCCGGCCGACTGGAACGGCATCGGCGCCCTCTACTACTTCGCCCCCGGCATCGACCCCGACCGCCTCCACCAAACGCTCCTGGACGGCTTCCAAAACAGCCGCTGCTGCATCTACCCCCCCGCCAGCCGCAACCACGACATCCAAATGATCCACAAATTCGGCTTCCTGAAATTGCGCAACCTCCGCCTGGGACAAAAATGACCCGCTGCCTCTGCGCCATCCCCGTCTACAACAACGCCGAGACCGTCGTCGACGTCGCCCGGCGCTGCCGACGCTGCCTGCCCGACGTTCTCGTCGTCGACGACGGCAGCACCGACTTGACCCCAGGCCACCTGGCCGCTTTGCGCGACGCCGGCGCCGATCTTTGCCGCCATGACCGCAACCGCGGCAAAGGCGCCGCCATCCTCACCGCCCTGGCGGTCGCGGTCGAGCGCCAGGCCGACTATCTGATCACCATCGACGCCGACGGCCAGCACTTCCCCGAAGACCTGCCCGCCTTCCTCGCCATCCTGGCGCAAGAACCGGAAGTGCTCCTCGTCGGCTGCCGGACCTTCGGCGATAACGTCCCCGGCAAAAGCAAATTCGGCCGTTCCTTCGCCAATTTCTGGCTGAAACTGGAAACCGGCGTCGACTGCGGCGACTGCCAGAGCGGCTTCCGCGCCTACCCGGTCAAGGCCATCAGCCAACTGCACTTCCGCAGCCGCCGCTACAACTTCGAATCGGAAGTGCTCGCCCGCGCCGCCTGGGGCGGCGTCAAAATCATGGACACGCCAATCGCGGTGTCCTACCCGAAAAACCGCGTCAGTCATTTCGACCCCTGGCGCGACAATCTGCGCATCTCGCTCATCCACGCCTGGCTGGTCACGCTCCGCCTGCTGCCCTGGCGGCCGCGCCGGGTGTCAAGCCTGCCGCCGCCACCCTCGCCCGTCATCCGGTTGTTCCGCCATCCCATCAACAGCCTGCGCCGTCTCCTCCAGGAAAACCTCACGCCCGCCGGCCTGGCCGTCTCGGCCATGCTCGGGACCTTCCTGGCCGTGCTGCCCATCCCCGGCTTCCACATGCTGGCCATCGCCTACTTCGCAACCCGCCTGCATGTCAACGCCGTCATGGCCCTCGCCATCCAGAACCTGTTCATGCCCCCGCTGACGCCCTTCCTCTGCATCCAGCTCGGCTTCTTCCTCCGCCACGGCCACTTCTGGACCGAGCTGACGACCAGGAACGCCCTCCACGAACTGCCCCTGCGGCTGTTCGAATGGCTCCTCGGCAGCCTGCTCCTCGCTCCCCTGTTCGCCATCCTCGCCGGTCTCATCGTCTTCCTCGTCGCCGCCCGGCTCCAAGCCCGCCCGGCCACACCCCCGACCGTCCCCTGAAACCCCTGTCCGCACGACCCCAACCATGCCCGCCGACCACCATGACAATCTCAGCGCCAACCGCGGCAACGCCTTCGGATTCTGGTTCTTCCGGACCCTGCTCCGCGGCGCCGGCCTGAAACCAACCGCCGCCATGGTCTGGTTCATCACCTTTTTTTATGCCCTCGCCGATCGCCAGGCCCGGAAAAGGACATTATCTTATCTGCGCCGGCGCTTCCCGGACGCCGGCCCGGTCGGCCGCTTCCTCCATACCTGGCGGCTGTTCACGGCCCAAGGCCAGGCCCTGGTCCTGGCCCGCCACCTGGCCAGCCCGAAGCCGGACATCGCCTTCCTGGAGGAAAACCGCCAGGCCATGGCCGAACTCCTCGGCCGCCAGGACAAAGGCGCCATCATCGTCACCAGCCACTTCGGCTGCTGGCAGGCAGCCATGGCCGCACTCGCCGGCTTCAACCGCAAAATCAACCTCCTCGTCCAAACCGACAACCGCATCGACGTCGAAAAACTCATGGCCGTGCCCAGCCACCGCGCCCTGTTCCATCAAATCGTCGCCAGCCACGCCCCCGGCGGCGGACTCCTCGAATGCCTGCAGGCGCTCCAGAACCGCGAAATCGTCTGCATCATGGGCGACCGGGCCGCCGGAACCACGACCGTCAGCGCCGATTTTCTCGGCGCCCCCGCAAACTTCCCGATCTCGCCCTGGACCCTCGCCGCCCGCAGCGGCTGCCCGGCCATCGTGTTCCTCATCGCCTTCCGCATCGCCGACCGACAACTGCTCTTCCACTTCAGCAATCCAATCCTGCCCGCCGCCAACCCAAACCACAAGCTCACCCCCGCCGACGTCAAACCAGAAGTCGAAAAATACGCCGCCGAACTCGAACACATGGCTAAACGCTTCCCGTACCAGATGTTCCGCTTCGAAGACGACGGCTAAAACTAAAACTAAAACTAAAACTAAAACTAAAAACAACTCCCTGGATAAGGACAACACACCGTGGATGAACAAACCGCCAACTTCCGCCGCGACTTCAAAGCCAACCTGATTGCCTGGCTGCAAATCGAAGACAAGACGCCGGACGACATCGTCGACGACCAGCCGCTGTTCGGCGAAGGCCTCGGCCTCGACTCCCTCGACGCCGTCGAAATCGTCATCATGCTCCAACGCAAGTACAACATCAACCAACGCGAAGTCGACCAGAAGCGGGAAATCTTCGCCACCTTCGCCACCTTGAGCGACTTTGTCCAGGAACGGAGCGCCCGGCAATGAACGTCCGCATCTCGGGCTTCGGCGCCGTCTCCAGCCTCGGAGTCGGCCTCGATGCCACCCGCCAAGGCCTCTACGCCCCCCCCAGACCGCCGGCTCTGCCCACCAGAGTCGATACGTCGCTGCCCCTGCCGGTCTTCGAAGTGCCCCTGGCCGGCGAATCCGGCCAGCCCGGCGGCTTCACCAACACCATGATTGAACTGGCCCTGGCGGAAGCCCTCGACCAGGCCGGCCTGAACCGGCCAAGCCTGGCCGGCCGGAAAGTTGGCGTCTGCATCGGCACGACCGTCGCCTGCCAACTCAACAACATCCCCTTCTACGACGATCTGCGCTCCGGCCGGCCGGCCAGCGCCGACCTCTTCCGCCGCTACGTCGTCTCCGCCCCCGCCGAATGGCTGCGCCGGGAACTGAAGCTGAACGGACCGGCCATCAACGTCTCCAACGCCTGCGCGTCCGGCGCCGACGCCATCGGCATTGGCGCCCTCTGGCTGGAACAGGGCGCCTGCGATCTCGTCATCGCCGGCGGCGCCGACGAACTGAACAAAGTCCCGCTCGACGGCTTTCACGCCCTGGGCATCTGCTCCAAACAGGCCTGCCGGCCCTTCGCCGCCGACCGCGACGGCCTCAACCTGGGCGAAGGCGCCGGCATCATGATTCTGGAACGGCCCAGCGACGCCGCCCGCCGCGGCCACCACCCCCGCCACACCCTGGCCGGCTTCGGCAAAGCCGCCGACGCCTACCACATCACCCAGCCTCACCCAGACGGCGTCGGCCTCGAAATCGCCATCGCCAACGCGTTCCGCCAAGCCGGCGCCACTCCGGCCGACATCGCCTTCATCAACGCCCACGGCACCGGCACCGACGTCAACGACCGGGTCGAAGGCCAGACCCTGGCCCGCCTCTTCCCGCCCGGCTTCGCCTACATGTCGACCAAATCCCTGATTGGGCACACCCTGGGCGCCGCCGGCGCCCTGGAAGCCATCTTCACCTGCATCATGCTGGAACACGGCGTCGCCGTCCGCAACCACCGCTGCCCCGCCTGCCCGCCTGACATTCCCGTCGCCCCCTTGAGCGCCGACCTGGCTTTCGACGGCGACCTCGCCCTGTCCACCTCCCTGGCCTTCGGCGGTTCCAACACCGCTCTCGTGATCAAGAGGATGCCCTGATGTTCATCGGCAATTTCGTCGCCTACTCCAACCAGGCTCTGCCCGGCTTTGAGCTCCTCACTCCGGAGCTTCTGAAGCACACCCGCGAACGCGCCGCCCTCCGCCGGGCCGACCGCTACACCAACCTGATCGTCCTCGCCGCCCTCCACGTCCTGGGCGACGAAACGCCGGACGACGGCCTGGCCCTGATCACGGCAACCGCCTTCGGAACCCACCGCACGACCTTCTCCACCCTGGATGACATCCTCGACTTCCCGGAAGCGCAAATCCTCCCGACCAGATTCTCCCACTCCGTCCACAACGCCGCCGCGGCCTATGTCGGCGCCACCCTCAAACTGCACGGCCCGGCCATCGCCCTGGCCGGATTCGAACAAGTGCTCTGCGAAGCCCTCGACCTGGCCAAAACATTCCTGCACGGCGGCCTCTGCTCCCGAGTCATGGTGATCGCCGCCGAGGAAAAAGCCCTGCTGACGGAAAAGGCGCACGAACTGTGGCCGGAACGCTTCCCCGCCGACCCGCCCGAAGGCGTCGTCGCCTTCCTGCTGTCCTTGTCAGCCCAGGACAACCGGCGCGGACGCCTGCTTGTGGACCGGCCAGCGCGCACCCGCCCGTCCTCGCCATTCACCTTCGGGGGCGACGCCAGGCTTTTCCAGGCGCTCGCCCAAGCCGACGCGACCAGCGAACATCACGTGTGAAACGCCGCCACCCGCCCCGCCCGCCCCACCAACCTTGACCAGCGCCGTTTCCCCCGTTCCCGCCAACCCGGCCGGGCCGAAAACACCATCCCCTCACCCTGAACACCACATGACCTATACTCAATACCTTCGCCAAACCGCCACCACGCTCTTGGCTGCCGCCAGCCTCTGCCTGCTCAACGGCTGCCTGCACCTGGAGCAAAAACTCCAGTTCCTGCGCGACGGCAGCGTGGTGGCCACCTACCACTACGCCGTCCCCGTCGCCATGCTCCCGGCCCTGACCGCCGCCCAGAACACCCTGGACCAACAGCTGACACCCCCTGCCCAGGGCGGCGCCGCCACCGCCCTGCCGATGAACTGGTTCCTGAACGAAACCGCCGTCAGAAACTTCTTCCAACGACCGGGAGTCGAACTGCGGCAATACCGCCAGACCGAACAGGACGGCCAGCGCCACGTCCACATCGTCATCCTCGCCATCGACGGCGCCCGCGCCGTCAACACCGGCCTGTTCGGAACCATGACCGTGAACAAACAGGAGGACGGCCGCACCGTCTTCACCGTCGAACCGCCCGGACACAACCAAGCCTGGACCAAAGACCAGGTCGAACGCCTGCGCCAGCTCTGCCCGGACTTGAAATTGACCCTCGCCGTCACCGCGCCCGCCGACATCGTCGCCACCAACGGCGCCCTGACAGCCTCGCACACCGTGACTTGGACGTTTGCCGACGACGGCACGGCCAACAGCCCCTTCGCCATCATCCCGACTCTCAAAGCCACCTGGTAGCCCCCAAAACAAAACAGTCCAGACCGATTGAGCCGGCGACGACACCAGCCCGGCCCCAGGGACAAGGACAAGGACAACGTGACGCACCGGCGCGGCCACCGGCCACGCACGACGCACGACGCCCGCCCCCGATAGCTTCCGCCACCACCGTCAGCGGCCGAACAAGCCCGGCGGCATTGGGACTCCCCGAACCTGACAGCCCCGCCACGACCACGACCACAAC
>JAKLHU010000145.1 GCA_022709995.1 Verrucomicrobiota bacterium
CAACGGCTACTGCATCGACAAGAACGGCCAGCTCTGGGGTTGGGGGTTCAATGGCTATGGTCAGCTCGGTACCGGCAACACGGCCAATCAGCCGGTGCCGTACAACATGAGCGCCAATGCCAGCAACTCGATCGCCGGCAAAACCGTGGTCAAATCCATCGCCGTACCCGGCCGTCTGGTCAACTTGGTCGTGAAATAACCCGAAAAGAGCTGGCGTGGCGGGCACGCTCCCGCACGCCGGCGCCGGCCAATGCCGGCAAAGCCCCCGGGCTCCCGGCGACGTCTTGACCATGGGCATGGGCGACGGCGCCATGAGCAAGGGGCCGGCAACTTGCCCCAAGCCATCCATGGCCCGTTGCAGTGAGGTCAGTCATGCCACTGGACAAAAATCGTCTGCACCTACCAGCGCCGCCGGCTCTTCCCCTGCTCGTGCTGCTGCTCGTTGCAGTTCTGCTGGCGCCAATCCATGGCGAAGACGCCCTGCCTGATCTGTTCCAAGTGACGACCGACCTGCCGCCGGCCGCCATCCTGACGGTTGGCGCGGACATCACCGTCAAAGCCGAGCTGGCGTACCCGGAAACCTATTCGTTCTGCGGTTCGTCCATCTACGCCTATCTGTTCAATCTTCCCGGGAATTTCTGCGCCGTCACGGGCAAGACGGCCTCCGCCCCCAAGGACCCGAAATGGTCCTCGGTCAAACTGGAACCCATGATCTGGGTGCCGGCGGCAGCCCGGCGTGACCGTGCCCATGAGCGCACCTTCTCCACCCGTGGCTGGCCAACCGGAGACTACAGCCTGGTGCTGTCCTGTTTCTTTCAACCTTTGACGCGCGACCAAGGCCTGCCGGACAAATATGTGACCGCGCGACTGCTGTTCACTCTGGAATAGCACCCGACCGAAAAGTGCGTCGAACGCTATGTGTGCCGACAGCAACAAAAAACACGCAACCCGAGGCGGATGTACCTTGCCTGGCTGACGGCGGGCGGTGCAAACCGGGTAACTCGCACCACCGGAATTGGCAAGAGTTAATCTAATTCCAATTTGCGTTCAAGATGATTGCAATTATATTATCCACTTCTGACAAAGGCGGCAGACAGTCTGCCGCCGTCAAAAACAGGAGTGGCAACATGGGTCGAACAGTCGCATTTTCTGATGCCGAGATAGCCGAGGCTAAGCGCATGGTCAGCAAATCGGCCGATGTTCGTGAAATCAAGCAGGGAATGTCGGTTGTCCTTTCCGCCGAACTGGGGTTGAACATCAAAGCGGTAGCGATTGCACTGCAGTCCAGTCCAGCCACAGTCGTGAGGCTGCACGGGCGGGTTCGCAGTTGCGCGGACAAGAGCCATCCGGATGCCGACGGGAAGGCGGCGTGGGGCGGGCGGCGGCACGCCTACATGACGCCGGAGGAGGAAGATGAGTTTCTCCGGCCATGGGCTGAAATGGCCGAACAAGGCGGCGTTCTGATTGTTCCGCCGATTCACAAGGCGTTTGAAAATCGTATTGGACGGCGCGTTCAACCGGCAACCATCTACCGTCTTCTTGCCCGGCATGGCTGGCGAAAGATCGCACCGGACAACATTCATCCGAAAGGCGATCGCGAAGTCCAGGAGGTCTTCAAAAAAAGGGGCTCTCGATGGCTGTGGACGAAGCGATGAAAGGGAATCGGAACAACCTGCCGGTTTCGGTGATGTTTCAGGACGAAGCCCGGTTTGGCCGCCTGAGCCTGCCGCAAAGATATTGGGCTCCTGCTCCCATGCGGCCCGTCGTCGTGCAGGGAGAGGTGCGTGAATACAGCTACGCATCCGCGGCGCTGGCGCCATTGAGCGGCGAACTGGACTGGATGACAGCCTCCAGCATGAATACGACGGAAATGGCAGCTTTCCTTCGCCACGTTGGTTCGCGTCACAGCGATCAGTTTGTGGTAATGATTCTTGACGGGGCACCATCCCACCGGTCGATGGAGCTGGCAGTTCCAGAGAACATGGCTCTGGTTCGCCTGCCGCCGTACTCGCCGGAGTTGAACCCTGTGGAGCATCTGTGGGACGAAATTCGTGAAAAGCACTTCGTAAACCGAGTCTTTGACTCGCTGGGGGCGGTGATAGCCCAAGCAGTGAATGCGTTAGACGACTGGGAGTCGTCGCCAGGTGCGGTTCGCACGCTATCGGCATGGCCTTGGATTGTTCAAAGTTTGCAATCATCTTAAAAACAAAATGGAATAATGAAAGCCACATTGCTTGCATCCCAAAACATGCCATTGCAACTATTTCAGATGATACTGCGAAAATTGACTTGATAAAGGCGCTGTTGACAACTATTTTTCCTGCCGTCTTCAGAAATCAAGCCCACCCACCCATAGGGGGCCACCATCCAAAATTTTGTCGCGCGCGCGAGGGTTCTGTCAGCAGCGGTGTGTACGGCCAGAGCCTCCCCCCAATAATTTAACGCACGCGCGAGGGTTCCGTGGCAAAAAGACCGATGGCTGCAGTTGACGCTCAGGTCCCTGGGGGGCTTTTCGAATAGACTCTGGAGATGCCTTTGGCGACAAACCCGGCTTTGCGGCACTTTCACGCGGCTGCGGCCCAACCTCCCCTCCTTCCAATCGCATCGGAATCCCCCCGGAAAACAGGAAAGACGTCATGCATAACCGCCTCCTTGCCAGCTTGTTGATCCTGCTGTTGTCCGGACTGGTGTCCATCCCGGCCATGGAACCCCTCCACGTTGGCTATGAAGCGCCGCCATCGCCGGAAATCAACGGCCGCCTGAATGACCCGGCCTGGCAAAACCTGCCGTGGATCACCGACTGTTTTCTGCTTGGAACCGGCCAGACGCCGGCCACCTACACAAAATACAAACTCTTCCACGACCAGAATCGGCTCTACCTGGGGGCCGAACTGGAAGAGCCGGCGCTGGACAAAGTCAGGCAAACGGAATACACGCCAGGATCCACCATGCTCTGGCTCAACGACTCCCTCGAAATCAACGTCGTCACCGACCCGAACCTCCTCTCTTTCTACAAGATCATAGTCGACGTCACCGGCGCCTGGGTGGATATGAAGGCCGTCGACGACAATACCGACACCGGCAAATACCTGCTCGACCTGGACTGGGCCAGCGGCGCCGAGGTCAAAGTGGCGCGCACGGAAAAAGCCTGGCTGGTGGAAGCCGCCATTCCGTTCGGCGCCCTGGCGCTCGCTGCCACGGCGGAACCCGCTTGGCGCATCAACCTCGGCCGCAACCGCTACACCGTCACCCCGCCGGAACTGTCGGCGACTTCGCCGATTCCAGAGCGCAGCCACATGGTTCCCACTGCCTTCCGGACGGCCGTCATCGCCAACTTCGACCCGACCCGATTTCTGCTCGACATCGATGAAATCAACTTCTCCTTCGACAAAAACGCCAACGGCCACTACGAGGCTGAGGTCGGCGCCGTCGTGCACAACAACACCGGCTCTTTCGCCATCGTCCATCTGGAAGCACGACTGCGAGACTGCAACTCCGGCGCCATCGTCCAGACAAGCAAGCTCCTGACCCTGCCTCAAAACGACTATCAGAAGCATTCGGTGACGCTGCATCCGTCAGGACCCGGCCACTATGAACTTGCTTGCGAACTGTACGCCAACACTTCAAGGCGCCAGCTGCTGAAGAAGGCCACCCTCCTGGTGGTGGCCGAATATCAGCCGCTGGCCATCACCCTGCGCCGCCCATGCTACCGGAACAACCTCTATGCCACCATGCCCGACCAGGCCATCGAGGCGGAAATCACCCTGCGGGAAGGCACCGGCCAACCGCTGGCCGTGACCCTCGCCGGCGCCGCCGGCGAAGTGGCGCGGCAGGACTTCGCCGCCGCCCAGGCCTCCCAGCGCGTCTTGTTCGACGGCGCCCGCCTGCCGGACGGCGTCTACGTCCTCAAGGCCACTTGCATACTTGGCAGCCGCACCTTGCTGAGCGAAGTCCGTCTCCGCAAGCTGCCGTACCTACCGAATGAGGTCTGGTTTGACCAGGAGGGCATCACTCATGTCGACGGCAAGCCCTTCCTGCCCTTTGGCTGGTATGGCACCCAGCCCGACGAGCAGAAGCCCTGGTACAACTCCATGCTCGTGCTGACGCCGTTCGGCACCCTGGAGGAAGCGCGCCAGAGTCACGAACGGCAGGCTGACCGCGGCCAGTTCCTGATGGCCTTCCCATTCCAGGAGCTGCCCGGCGTTTCCTGGCAGCCCAAGGTCATCTTCAAGGATCCCGAGACCAGAAAAAAAGGCCTTACCCCCGAACAGCGGCAGAAGCTCATCGACTACATCACCGGCATCCGCGACGTACGCGGCCTGCTGGGCTACTACATGGCCGACGAGCCGGAATGCCGCGACAACAACCCCGCCTGGTATGAGGAAGCCCGCGCCCTGATCAGCGAACTCGACCCCTATCATCCCTGCATCATGCTCAACTGGGGGCCAGACGGCATCAAAAAATACCACACCGGCGGCGATGTCCTCATGCCCGACTGCTACCCGCAATACTTCGCCGACGGCAGCACCGGCCACCCGCGCTGGTGCTCGTCGGAATGGGCCAGGACCGCCAGCGCCCTCCGGCCGGCCTGGCAAATGCCGCTGATGACGTCCTGGCCCGCGTATTCGCGCGACGGCAAGGTCAAAGGCGCGCCGCCGGACTACTTCGACCAGCGCAGCCAGTTCTTCCAGGCCATCATTCACAATGCCAAGGGCTTCAACATGTATGCCTGGCACTGCGCGCCTTGGTACACGTCCCTGATCTTCGGTCCCGACGCCATCGGCGAAACCCTCTTCCGCCTGAAAGACTACCTGCTGCCCAATTCCCGGCCCGATGCCGTGGCCGTCGTCACGAATCCGGTCCAGCGGCACTTCCAGGCCGGCCTGAAAATCCGCGACGGCCGCGCCTGCCTGCTGGCGGTCAACACCTCCCTGGAAACCGTGACGGCGACCTTCACCATCCGCCAGAAAGTCGGCCCGCGCCTGTTCGTCGCCGGCGAAAACCGCGAAGTCGTCCTGGAGGGGAACTCCTTCCAAGACACCTTCTCCCCCCGGGAAACCCATATCTACATCAACAGCCGGGAAGACGCCAATGCCGTCCCGGCCGTCGCCGAAACCGTCAAGACCATTGAGGACCTCCGCCGAGCACGCCGGAAAGACGGCAACCTGATCGCCGTCGGCGAGATGAAGGAAGCCGATTATCTGGAATACGGCGCCGGAAAAATCCCGCCCGGGGTGCCGCTCCTCCAGGCTTCCAGCGACACCCGCTACTACGCCACCAGGACTTTCGGTTCACTGTACTTCCTGGTCGACGGCATTGCCCAACCGCTGCGCGTCGAAATGTCCTGGTCGCCAAAGACCGACGACCAGGCGCCGTGGCTCGACATCACCCTTCCCGAACCGGCCCCTGCCCGCAAAGTCGTACTCTACACCCCGGACGGCAACTTGATCGCCGGCAAGGTGGTCGCCAACGGGAAGTCATTCCCCTTCCAGAACCACGACCAGGACATCATCACCGTCGAACTGGACGGCGACACCATCCGCACCCTCCGCATTGACATCGGCAACCGCAAAGACAAAGCCCCGGGAACCGGCGGGCTCGACAACCGGCTGCTCGCCGAAGTGGAAGTGTATTGAACACTGCCCGTCTGACGTCCTGCGCCCCATCCATCTCCTGCAAATGTGTCAAAAAACTGGCTGTTTCGTTCCTGCCCTTGCCTGGTTGGCAGGCTTTGGCACAAAAAGGTCACTTTCGCGAAAAGAAACGCCTCTATGCAAGTGGCTTGCATAGAGGCGTTTAAGATGGTGCCCTCGGGCGGATTCGAACCGTCGACCAACTGATTAAGAGTCAGCTGCTCTACCGACTGAGCTACGAAGGCTTGTAGATTTGAAAACGCCTATAAAATAATGCCTGCTCCGAGAAAATCAACGCGGCGGCAGAAAAGTTTACACAAAAAACGTAATCGGTCAACCATTGCAACTGGCGGCCGTAGTGGTCTGGCGCGCCAAGGTGGCGCCTCAGGCCTTGAGGCGCCCAAGCGTTGACTCCTCTAACGCTCAATTATCAATGGCTCCTATGTTAC
>JAKLHU010000146.1 GCA_022709995.1 Verrucomicrobiota bacterium
CGGTGCGGCCTCGGGCGCGGTGGGCGCAGCGACCGCGGCGGCGGGGATGGGCGCCGGCTGGCTGACCATCGCGCGCGACTCGGGCGGGACGCTGTTGATGAAGACGATCCGGACCTTGCGCAGGGAGGCCTTGGAGAAACGCCCGACCGGGTCGCCGGTCTCGACGGGGTCCTGCGGGCCCACCGTGGCGAGCACCGCGCTGCCCTCGGCGGCGTCGGCGAAGAGGGGCGAATCGGGCTTCAGCGCGAGGTCCTTGCCGATGTCCTTGTTGCGCACGAAACCCTCGACCGCGACCGCGTGGCGCACGGCGATCCAGCCGGGTGGCGGCTCCGTGATGCCGGCGGCCACGAGGTCCTCACGCAGCACGGGCGTGATCGAGGAGCCGGCCGGCAGCGTGCCGACGGTCTCCGCCTGGTCGTCGGGGCTGACGTGCATCGTGGCTTCAAAGGACAACGTCGCGGCCGTGGCGGCCTGGGCGAGGCCGATGGCGGCGGCGAGGGCGGCGGCGCGGGCGGCGGCGCGGACGGCGGCGCGGATGGAAGCGCCCCAGGGCCTGGGACGCCTACTCGGGCGCTACTCGGGCGCTACTCGGGCGCTACTCGGGCGCCGACTCGGCTCAGCGGATTCGCACCAGCGTGTATGTTTTGAGGCGGTCGGCCGGCAGCACCACTTCGTAGGCCCCCAGCTCAACCGGACGAGTCGCCAGCTCGACTTCGCCGGCAAAGTCCGGCGACACGGCGTAGGCCCGTTGCAGCGACGGCAGCCGGACCACAAACCGGATATCTTTGCCCAACGACGGAAACGGCTCGTCCGGCGGCAGCGCGGGGACCGTCTGCCCTGCCTCCAGGCGGCTGCCCGTCGCATTCAGAAAATGCACGACGGTCTCGCCGCGATCGCGGAAGATACTGGTCAGGACGGCTTCTGGCACCGTCAGCGGCACCCAGGGCGTGGCCTCCTTCCCCAGCAAGTCAGCCAAAACCAGATGGGCGACTTCCTCGGCATCAAGCTGGCGCTGGAAAGAGTATTCGCCGCCAGTGCGGACTTCCCCGGCCTGGGCCGGCACGCCCAGCAGCAGCGGGCTGTAGACGACCTTGCCGGCGCCCAACGGCGCTTCCAGCACCGCCGGAAAACGCGCGCCGGAAGCATCTTCGTACTGCCACGACACCCGGCCCGGAGCGGCCATTTCCGCCGTGACCCGGCAGCGCACGCCGGGAATCGGCGTCGCCAGCGCCATAGCCTCGGCAAAAGCCGGCCCGGCATACATCTTGGCGGCCGGCGACGGCTTGTCCAAACGCTCCAAAGGGAACAAATCCGCAAACGGCCAGGACGAACGCAAGTCGCCATTTTCATTCGACGCCGCCACCCGGTTGGACAGATAGACGGTCCCGCCCTGCTGCGCAAACTCGCGAATCGCCGCAATGTTCGCATCCGACAAGGCCATCGCGTTGCAGACGAACAGAACCCGGTATTTCCGCAGGATGTCCGGCTGCAGGCCGGTCTCGTTGAGGAACACATGGGGGATGTGCTTCAAATTGAGCAGCTGCGACAGTCCCAGCACGTCCGGCGGGTACGACGTGCCGCGCGGCCAGTCGCGGCTCTGGTTCGAAAACAGCATCGCCACGCTGGTGACCGGCTCGGCCTCGCGCATCGCCATGTTGCCGCGCTCGGCGGTGAAGTGCCGGTAGTTGCTCTTGTCCGGCGGACAGTGATTGCCGGTCATCTCCCAGGTGGTCTGCCCCAGAAGGTTGTTCAGGGCCCAGCCGAAATACATCAAATCCCAGTTGAACACCGCCGTGTAGACCAGCCCATACACCGGCAGACCGGCGGAATACTGGAACTGGCCCTTGGCCTGGCGCAGGCTCATCACCGCACGATAGTTGGCGTAGATGTTGCGAGTCATGATCTCCGTGCCGACAAAGTCCCAGCCGCGCGTCGACTGCTCCAAAGCCCCGCCCTGCGACAGCGACCCGTACGTCGAGGTCATCCCGTAATGCGTCGAATAGCCCATGATGACAAAGTCGGGCTTGAACGGCCGGATGTGCTCCTTCAAGCGATACCAGAAGTCGCCGAGGCGCTTCTGCCGCCAGCGCAGCCAGGCCCGCCACAAGGCCGATTCCTTGTTGAAGAGCTCGGGGCTGCACTCGTCCGCCGGCAACTGCCAGCCCGACTCCGCCGTGAACGCCTGGCGGCATTCCGCGCAACCGCAGAATTTCGTGCCATGAAAGCTCACCTCGTCAATCATGATGCCGTCAATCCCGGTGGCCTGCACGTGGGTGGAGATGTAATCAAGGAATTTGGCGAAATAGCGCGGGTTGGACGGGCAGAATCCGCGCGCGGTCAACTGCCCGTCGACCGTCTGCTGCAAATACGGCATGTTGGCGACCAGGACGCGGAAACCGGAATCCGCGTCCCACAGCAGCGAATGGTCCTGGTGGTCGACGAATTTGATGCCGTGGGGGTGCCCGGCGCGGACAAAGTCGGCCAGATTCTGCTGGGCCCGTTGCAAGTGAGTCGGAAAGGTGTGCCGGGAGAGCATGCCGTTGGTCAGGATGACGTTGAGATTGTCGGCCTTCAATTCCTGGACTCGCCGCGCGATCAGTTCCGGGGTGTTGAATTCGGAGAAGGTGCCGTTGTTGCTGGGTCCGATGCTGCCGATGTTGGCCCGGCCGCGCCAGTCTTCGCCCGGCTTGAACACGGCGTGCGACACCGGCAGATCCCAGGACTTCAACGGCGCGGCCGCTTCCCGGCCCGGCTCCGGCAACGGATAGGTCGACACGCTGACCGCGAATTCCGGCTCCTTGGCATAGGAGGCGCTGGAGAACATCTCCGAGGGCTCGAACAGGCCGGGATGGCGCCAGAAGCCGCGCCGGAACGAATAGTCCTCATGGCTGGTCTGCAGCAACTGGTCGTTGAGCGTGGAAACCGCCCACTCGCCCGCAAAAGCGAACCGCGCCTCGCCGCTTTCCAGCCAGACCGGAAACGACAAGGTCTGGACAGTCAACGGCGCAATCGACAAGTCCGCCGCCACGACACGCCCATTGCAACGAACCGAAAACGGCCCGACGCCCTCCGAGCCCACGCCGGTGACGATGGTGATGATGTGGACCCCGGAACGCAGGCCGGTCATCCGAAACGACGCCGCGCCGCTCCCGCGGACCGCGGAATACAGGGCGCCCCGGGGCCGATGCGTGCTCACCCGCAACCCCTCGGTCGCCTCCCAGCCAAAGCCCTTTTCCGGCGAAAAGGCGTTCACGCCGGCGTCGGTGTACTGCGCCCCGAAGTCACGGGCGCCGAACACCAGCTGCCGGTCCGGCGCCAGTTCGGAGAAGTAAGGGTACGCGCTGGTGGTATGACGACGGGTGAAATCCGCGTGCGTACCCTCGTAGAAAACCAGGTGCCCGGCCACCAGCCCGCCGAAAAACTTCGGCGTATAGGGCCGGGAGAGGACGAGATAGTCGCCCTCGACGGCCAGATCCCAGCTTCCGGTGATGGAATTCGGCGGGTAATCGCCGTGGGTATTGACGCCTTTGGGATTGCAGTCGATGACCAGCTGGCGGCCTTGGCCGGAAAACGCAATCTGGCGGATGGACGCACCGCCGATCCGGCCGGAATCGGCGGTGACGGTTCCGGAAACTTCGCTCAATTTGCTGGAACGGCCAGACAGCGCGGTGTACGTGCAGCCGACGAACGCGGCCAGCGGCAGGCGCAGCTGATACCGGATAGTGCTGCCGGTCAAGTGGTCCTGATAGGCCGGACAATGCGCCATGAACGCCAGTTCGACTTCCGAACCATCCGCCGCGGCCGAGACTTCCCGCCGGTACTTGACACCGTCCGTCTCGCCAAACACATTGTACACGCGGCGATTACCGGCCTGCTCGGAAATATCGGCCTGCGGATTGCGCAGCAACGGCACCGCCGGCAACGGCGGCGCCTCGGGCGCGGCGTCCTCGGGCAAGGCCGGCTCCAGGACCAGCGCTTCGTCCAGGACCAGCGTCGTCCCGCCAAAACCGATCTGCAGGCCCTTCTCCGCAGCCAGGGTAAAGGTCCCGGCCGCCGCCGTCGCCCCCATTGACATCATCGCCAAAAACGCATACGCCTTGATGTTCATTACCGACCTTGCATTGAATTGATTGCTGATGCGCGAAATATATAAAATGTACGAAATGCCCGGCGGAACCCGGTTGAACGACGCCGGCGTCTCCTGTCTACCTCAACCAGGCACCCGTTTTCCCGGAACCGTTTGGCTTTATTTTTATCATCTGCCTTTATCTGTGTTCTTCTGTGGTTCAAAACGCGGCGCGGCTTCCACCGGCAGCTTCCCGTCCGTGCCGGTCAGGATCAGCTTCAAGATGTTTTCCTGCTTGCGGCCCGCCCATGGCACCGGGTTGAGCGACGTCATCGTCTCCTGGGTGGTGCCGCTGTCCGAGTCGGACAAATGGATGTCGAAGCCGAAGGCCTGCCCCGGCTTGGGCGGCTTCGGCACGCCCAGCAGTTTCCAGGGAATGCGCGCTTCCAAAACAAAGCCGTTTTCGGACGGGCTGGCGCCGACATCGATGGCGGAGGAATCCGTGTTGATCGGATGATGCAAATACGCCTCCGGCTCGATGTCACTGAAAATGTCGCCGGTCGGCGCCATCGTGCCGGGGCAAAGGCCGATGATGCGCCAGTCCGGCCGCAAAGGGCCGCTGCCGGCGGGATCGAAGGCCGGCGCAAAGGTGATCTCGACATGGTCGCAATGGAACATGTCCTTGCCGCCGGCAATCGTCACTTTTTCGTCAACCACTTCCGCCAGGACATAAAGATAATTGGCGTCATGGCACAGCTTGACCAGGCCGGAAAGATCGTCTTCACCGTCCCATTTGGCTTTTCCCCAGGTCACATTGGCGGCGCCGACCATGATTTCGACCGGCAGATGATCCCATTCCCGGGAGTCGCCGTCGATATTCGGCGGCGGATCCGGCTTGAGTGGACACGCGACCACGAGGCGTTCCGCCGCCAACACCGAAAGGCCGGACAGCGCCGCCAGCAACACCGCCGTCAACCAGAAAACACCTTTTGTCATGCCTCGCTCCTCATTCCAAAACCACGCGGGCCTGCTCAACAATCAAATACAATTCTTCCTTCGGCGAGGTCGCCGGGCAGCTGATCTCGACCGTGTTGGGGCCGGCATGGACCAGCTGGCTGATGTCCAGCTGATAATGAAAGGGATTCCGGTCGGGCTCGCTGACCGGGCAGTAGGCGTTGTCGGTGCTGAGACTGTAAAACGCCGGCGAATAATACGTCACATAGCCGCGGTTGGTGGCGATGCGGCCTTCCCGGCCATTGGCCGTCGTCAGCCGGTCAACCGGCTTCACCAGCTCCTTGGCGCCAAGCTGCTTGCCATTGACCTTGATCAGCATGCCGCTGGTGTAACCGGCCACCCGCGCATGCTGCAACCGGGCGGACAAGGCCAGGCGGACCTGGCGGCCGGCCCGCTCCGGCAGGGAGACCGTCAACGTCGCCGGCGAACCGTGCTTCAGCACCAGGCGCTTCAACGCCGTCAGCGGGATAACGCCCTCGGTGGCCGCGACGTTGACCTCGCCATTTTCGGGGTAGACTTTGCCGGCGACGACGCCGGCCGCGTCGACGGCCTCGACATAATAGGTGGCATAACCGGGCAGATCAAAGACCTTGCTGAACTCTTTCGGACTTCCGGCCAGAGGGCCGCTGTCATACTCCAGGCCGTGCTGGCTGCTCCACAGCCGGACCCACCCCAGGCCGACGTCGCCGCGGACGGCGACCGCGAGCTGGACTTTTCCCGCCACCAGCACCAAATCGTCAAACCACTGCGTGCCCTCCTGCTTGTAATGGCACAAATACAACGTGCCGCCGGCGCTGACCGGCTTGGCCAGGGTGATGACTTTTTCCACGGTCAGCCAGTCATAATCCTCGGCCGGCAACTCCGGCAGCGGCTGATACGCGCTGGCGCCGTCGTCAGTGCGCAGATTCAACGCGGCCCGCGCCGAGGCGGCCTCCACGTTGGCGCCCGTCTTCTTGGCCGCCATCCGGAAATACAACGACGTCCCA
>JAKLHU010000147.1 GCA_022709995.1 Verrucomicrobiota bacterium
CACCGCCACCCGCGCCTGGCTCGCCGCCGAACTCACCCGCCTCGACGCCCAGGTCCTCCCCTCCGCCGCCAACTTCATCTTCGCCAAACCACGCCGCCCGGCCGCCGACGTGTTCGCCGACCTCCGCGCCCGCGGTTTCCTCGTCCGCTACTTCAATCTCCCCCGCATCTCCGACTACATCCGCATCACCATCGGCCGCCAGCCCGACATGGAGGCCTTTGTCAAGGCCTTCGCGGAATGCGGCCGCTGAACTCCGGATACCGCCGCCACCGCCGCAAACCGCCAACCATCCCGCCGGGCGCAACCCGCCCCGCCCCCCCCCGCCGGCAATGACGGCGACGGCCCGGCCTCTCCCGCCCCCCTGACCCGATCCGGTGAAAGACAACGGCATGGAAAAATCACACGGCCTGAAGCATTTCTGCCAAGCCTGCCGTTATTCCGCCGACGGCCTCCGCTATGCCGTCCGCGAAACCGCGTTCCGGCAGGAGCTGGTCGTCGGCGTGGTCGCCGTCCCCCTGGCCTGGCTTCTGCCCTTCCCGGCGGCCATGTCCCTGCTCCTGACCATGGCCTGGCTGGGACTGCTCGCCGTCGAAATCCTCAACACGGCCATCGAGGCCGTCGTCGACTTGGCCAGCCCCGACCGCCATCCCCTGGCCAAACAGGCCAAGGACCTGGCCAGCGCCGCCGTCACCATCGCCATCACCGCCAATATTCTCGCCTGGACGACCGCAATCTGCGTATGCCTGCAACCCGACCTGTAGACAAAAATATTTTCTCATTATATATTATCGAGTTTATCCCCCCATTCACCCAATTTCCCGATTGGCGCCGGCGGGGCAGCACGGACAACACGGGGCAGGCATGCCAGACAACACACCGATCCGCATCTATTACTTGGCTTCCGGCCGACTTGGCATTCCCATCCTGGAACGTCTGCGCAGCGATCCGCGCCTCATCCTCACCGGCATCGGCTCCCAGCCGGACAAACCGGCCGGCCGCCGCCAACGCCACGTCCCGACCCCGCTGGCCGCGCATGGCGACGCCCTCGGCCTCCCGATCGACCGCGTGCCCTCCGTCAACACGCCGGCCTTTCTGGACCGGATGCGCCGCCTCCAGGTCGAGATGATCGTCGTGGCCTCCTTCGGCCAGCTGCTCAAGCCCGAGCTGCTCGCGCTACCGCCCTTCGGCTGCCTGAATGTCCATGCCTCGCTGCTGCCGCGCTTCCGCGGGGCGGCGCCGATCAACATGGCCATCCTGCGGGGCGACGCGAAAACCGGGGTGACCTTCATGGACATGGAAGCCGGCCTCGACACCGGCGGCATCTATGGCCAGGTCGCCCTGACCATCCAGCCGGACGACAACGCCGAACAACTCGAACAACGCCTCGGCGCCCTGGCCGCCGAGCACATCGGCAGCGTCATCTGGAACATCGCCCGCGCCGGCCTGACCCCCACCCCGCAGCCGACCGAAGGAGTCAGCCTCGCCCGCAAAATCAAGAAGGAAGCCGGCGCCATCGCCTGGAACAACAGCGCCAGGCTGCTGGAACGCATGGTGCGAGCCTTCACGCCCTGGCCACGCGTCAGCACCCTGGCCCCCGTCGGCAAAGGCCCGCTCAAACGCCTGCAGCTGACGGACGCATCGGCACTCGACATGACCCCCGCCCAAAACACCCGCCCCGGCGAAATCGTCGCCCAGGGACGGGACGGACTGCTGGTGGCCTGCGGAGAAGGACTGCTCCTCGTCCGCCGAGTCATCCCCGAAGGACGGACGGAAATGTCGGTGGCCGAATTTCTCCGGGGGAATGTCCTTCCCCCAGGCACGCTTTTAAGTGATTATCCGGTTGGAGAAAAATGAGTTAATGAAGCAAATACTGATCAATGACGAAGACTTGCAGACCCGGGTTGCCGTGGTCTGCGACGGCGTGCTCCAGGATTTCTACATGGAGCGCAAATCACGCGACCGACTGGTCGGGTCCATCTACAAAGCCAGAATCAAAAACCTCGAATCGTCCCTGCAAGCCGCATTCGTCGACATCGGCTGCGGCAAAAATGCGTTTCTCCATTACTGGGACATGCTCCCCGCCACCCAGGACATGCTCGAAGGCGGCAGCGACGAAGACACGGAAAACGGCGGCGAAAACGCGGCCGACAAAACCAACCCGGACGAACTCCACGCCCGCGCCCCCGGCCGCTCCGTCTCCAAACAAAACCAGAACCGCCGGCCCGCTGGCGGCAATCCCCACCACGGCAAAAACCGCGCGCCGGGAATCCCGAAAGCCGGCGACGGCAGCCAGCCGCCCAAAACCGTCCCCCCCAAAGGCAAAAAGGGCCTCTTTGAACGCGTCCGCACCTTGCTGATGGGAACCGGCAAGACCGCCCCGACCGCCCCGGCGACGCCCCCGCCGCCCGCCGCCCCTCGCAAAGAGCCGGCAACGGCGGCGACAGCGCCGGAAGAACGCCATCCCGGACGACACACCCCGCGGGGACACCGCGGCGGCGGCGGCTTCCACCGCCAGGCCAAGGGCATGCCCTCCGTCGAGGACATCCCCAACCTCTTCAAGGCCGACCAGGAAATCCTGGTCCAGGTGACCAAGGGCCCGATCGGCACCAAAGGGTCCCGCGTCACCACCAACCTCAGCATCCCGGGCCGATACCTGGTCCTCCTGCCCAACTCCAACCACATCGGCATCTCCAAGCGCGTGGAACAGCGCGAAGAACGCGACCGCCTCCGCAAAATGATCCGCGGCCTGGAACTGCCGCCAAACATGGGGCTGATCTGCCGCACCGTCGGCGCCGGCCGCAAACTCGAGCACTTCCAACGCGACCTCGACCTGCTCCTGGACTACTGGCGCAAAGGCGAAGTCGCCGCCCAACGC
This sequence comes from Verrucomicrobiota bacterium, assembly GCA_022709995.1. Classification (GTDB taxonomy): domain Bacteria; phylum Verrucomicrobiota; class Lentisphaeria; order Oligosphaerales; family Oligosphaeraceae; genus JAAZKI01. The sequence goes on from JAKLHU010000147.1 coordinate 2,876, forward strand.
CGCGCCCCCGTCTGCGTCTACCAGGAACCCGACCTCGGCGAACGCGCCCTCCGCGACTGCCTGACCGAAGACGTCGACGAAGTGATCATCGACTCCCAGGAAATGTACACCCGCGCCTGCGAACTGATCACCCGCTACAACCTCCAGGAAAAAACCACCGTCAAATTCTACCAGAACCCGACTCCGATCTTCGCCAAGCACAACCTCATCCAGCAGATCGACGGCATCTTCAACCGCAAAGTGCCCCTGCCCAGCGGCGGCTACATCTGCATCGATGAAACCGAAGCCATGATCGCCATCGACGTCAACACCGGCAAAAGCCACAGCGGCAAGGACCAGCCGGAGACCATCCTGGCGACCAACCTCGAAGCCGTCCGCGAAATCGCCCGGCAGCTGCGCCTGCGCAACATCGGCGGCCTGGTCGTCCTCGACTTGATTGACATGCGCTCGAAAAAAGACCAGCAGACCGTCTTCAATACCCTCAAAGACCTGCTCGACGAAGACCGCGCCCGCACCAAAATCTACCCGATCTCGCCGCTGGGACTGCTCGAAATGACCCGCCAACGCGAAAATGAAAGCGTGGAAAGCGCCATGTTCGACAACTGCCCGTATTGCAAGGGCCGCGGCCTCGTCAAGTCCGCCACCAGCATGAGCGTCGAAATCCAGCGCCGCCTGAACGAGGTCCTCGCCCGCCGCAAGCACGGCCAAAAAGTCAAAGTCCTCGCCCACCCGAAAATCGTCGAGCGCCTGAAAAACGAAGACCGCAAGCTGTTCGCAACCCTCGAAAACGACTACAAGGCCGCTTTCACCTACCAGCCGGAACCGGCCTTCCACATCGAAGACTTCACCTTGCAGGACGAACTGACCGGACAGGACATCTGACCGCGGCCGCCCGCCCCGGCCACCCCGGCCGCGAACCCGCCCGCCCCTCCACAGCCGCCCCCGGGGCCACCCGGCCGCCGACGGGACGGCATGCCCGCACCCCGCCGGCGCCCGTCCCCCCCGCCCCGGCGGCGCCGGCCGGTTCGCACCGCGCTTTGCCCCGGAGGCCGACTCGTTGCCGTTGGCGCCGGCAGCCTCTCCCGCACAACCCGAAGGCAGATTACCGACCATGCCCCCGCCCTTTGTCCATCTCCACGTCCATACCGACTTCAGCCTGCTCGACGGCACGGCCAAATGCGCGGACATCGCCAAGGCCGCCAAGGAATTCGGCATGACCGCCGTCGCCTGCACCGATCATGGCAACATGTGCGCCGCCATGGAATTCACCAAAGCCATGACGGCCGAAGGCCTCAAGCCCATCCTCGGCTGCGAACTCTACGTCGCCCCGACCAGCCGCCGGAAACAGGACAACACCGAACAACACTACTCCGGCTTCCACCTCGTCTGCCTGGCCGAAACCTACCAGGGATACGTCAACCTCTGCCACCTGAACGAAGAAGCCTGGCTCCGCGGATTCTACTACAAACCCCGCGTCGACAAGGAAATCCTCAAGCACTACGCCGGCGGCATCATCGCCCTCAGCGCCTGCCTCGGCGGCGAAATCGCCGCCAAATTCAAAATCGGCGCCGACGCCGCCGCCGAAAAAGCCCTCGACGACTACCTCGACATCTTCGGCCCCGACCACTTCTTCCTCGAACTGCAGAACCACGGCCTGCCCGAAGACCAGCTGGTCAACCAAAAACTGGTCGCCCTCGCCCGCCGCCGAAACGTCCCACTCGTCGCCACCAACGACTCCCACTACCTGAAAAAAGAACACGCCGAAGCCCACGACCTCTTCCTCTGCATCGGCACCCAGACCACCATCCTCGACGAAGGCCGCTTCCGCTTCCCCGGCGGACCGGAATACTACTTCAAAAGCCCCGAGGAAATGGCCCGCCTCTTCCCCGACCAGCCCGACGCCCTCGCCAACACCGTCGCCATCGCGGAACGCTGCAACGTCCACCTCCCGACCGTCGGCGAAGACAAGGCCAACCACTACCCGGAATACCCCCTGCCCAAGGACTTCGCCGGCACCCGCGAAGAATACCTGCGCTCCCTCTGCGCCCAGGGCATGCACGAACGCTACGGCTTCGACATCGCCGCCCCCAGCCTCGACGACGACCAGACCGCCAAAGTCAAACGCCTCGACTACGAACTCGGCATCATCCGCCAGACCGGCTTCACCAGCTACTTCCTCGTCGTCTGGGACTTCCTCGACTACGCCCGCCGCCACGGCATCCCCCTCGGACCCGGCCGCGGCAGCGGCGCCGGCAGCCTCGTGGCCTACCTGACCCACATCACCGACATCGACCCCCTGCGCTACAACCTGCTCTTCGAACGCTTCCTCAACCCCGACCGCGTCAGCCCCCCCGACTTCGACATCGACCTCTGCGAACGCCGACGCGTCAAAGTCATCGAATACGTCCGCCAACGCTACGGCGCCCCCAACGTCGTCCAGATCGGCACCTTCGGCACCCTCAAGGCCAAAGCCGTCATCAAGGACGTCGCCCGCGCCCTCGGACGCTCCTTCGAGGAGGGCAACCGCCTCTCCAAACTCATCCCGGCCGACCCGAAAATGACCCTGGACACTGCCCTGAAGGAAAGCGCGGAACTGAAGGACCTGCTCGGCCGCGAAGCCTGGGTCCAGGAAATCTGGCGCTTCGCCACCGTGCTCGAAGGCCTCAACCGCAACATGAGCATCCACGCCGCCGGCGTCATCATCGGCGACATGCCGGTCGCCAACGTCTGCCCCATCGCCAAAGGCGCCAGCGACGAGCCCATCACCCAGTTCCCGGCCGGACCGTGCGAGGAACTCGGACTGCTCAAAATGGACTTCCTCGGCCTGCGCAACCTGACCATCATCCAGGACGCCCTTGACCTGATCCGCAAAAACCGCGGCCTCGACATGGCCTCCAGCGCCATCCCCGAAGGCGACCAGGCCGCCTACAACCTCCTCAACAAGGGCAACACCATCGGCGTCTTCCAACTCGAATCCGGCGGCATGCAGGACCTCTGCCGCCGCTTCGGCGTCAACCGCCTCGAAGACATCATCGCCCTCATCGCCCTCTACCGCCCCGGACCGATGAACTTCCTCGACGAATTCATCAACCGCAAATTAGGCCGCATCCAGGTGACTTACGACGTGCCGGAAATGGAGCCCATCCTGCGCGAAACCTACGGCATCATGCTCT
>JAKLHU010000148.1 GCA_022709995.1 Verrucomicrobiota bacterium
ACCTATCACCGACGCCGCCACGCTGGCCGCCATCACCACCGCCCTCACCTCGCTCGGTGATTCGGACGGCGCGAATCTCGCGCTCGCCAAACTCGACAACCCCGACATCAAGCCGCAAGACCGGGCCCTCGCCCTGGCCGCCATCGCGGCCCTGCCCGGCCTCCGCCTCTGCGGCGCCTTCTCCCATCTGGCCAAAGCCGATGACGGCGAACACCCAGTCACCAAAGCGCAAATCGGCCATTTCAAGGCCATCTTGGCCGCGTTGCCCCCGTCCTGCCAGGAAAATCACCTCTGCGCGTCCACGGCCTGGCTGAAACGCCGTTTCCCGGAACTGCCGTTCGCGCGGCCGGGCATCTGCCTGTACGCCCCGGCCGCCGACGCCGGCGGCCGCCCCGTCAGCACCCGCTCGGCCATGACGCTGCGCACCAGGATCATTTCCGTCAAGGACATGCCGGCCGGTTCGAACATCTCCTACAACTGCCTCCGCACCCTCGAACGGCCCAGCCGCGTCGCCATTGCACCGCTCGGCTATGACGACGGCTATTCACGCCACCTGTCCAACGGCGGCGCAGCCTTGATCCGGGGCCAGCGCGCCCCGATCCTGGGCACCGTCTGCATGAGCATGATCATGCTCGACGTGACCGACATCCCCGGCGCGGCCCTGGATGACGAAGCCGTGTTTCTGGGGCGCCAGGGCGACCAGGAAATCACGATCCATGACCTGGCCGCCCGCGCCAAAACCGTCCCCCACGAAATCCTCTGCGCCATCGGCCATGCCGCCGCCTCCCGAATCTACGCCGAATGAAAGCGGCAGCGGACGAATCCGGGCGGAACACGCTAACCCAATTTTTCCCGGCGCCGGCGCCGAAGCGCGACGGCAGCGCATGGCAGCACGCGTCTGGACGAGAACGCTCCCGAGCGGTAATCGGTCACCCATTGAGAATTGAGCGATAGAGGAGTCAACGCTTGGGCGCCTCAGGGCCTGAGGCGCCTACTTGGCGCGCCTGGCCACTTGGACCGCCATTATCAATGGGTGACCGGTTACCCCGAGCGCAGGTGTTCACCGGCGACCACGTTTCATTGCACCCGGCGCCATCACCAGCCAGCCAGGGTTGCACTCAATCGATTTTCAGCACCACATAGCCGTAATTGCCGGTGACCGAAAGCAGAATGGTCGCCGCCGGCGAAATGACATCCTCGCTCTTGAGGGTCAGGGACGGCGTCTTTTCAAGAATGGTAAATCGGCGGCCGGCAAGATGCCGAGGAAGAACAATGGTCTTGTCGCTCAGATTCTTGTGGAAATCGAGATAGACGACATCCGCGTCCGCCTGCCGGTGGTGGAGGAATGACGTCGCATCGGGTTCGCGCTGCGGGTTGAAGTACTGTCGGAAAGCGAGAAGACGACGCTCGTCGCCCGCGGCGGGGGCATTCATCTGGAGGCCAAAGGGATACATTTTCTGGCTGGAATACAGATAGTAGACGGCTTCGCGCTCGGCGCCCCGGTTGGCCTTCGCCGTGCATCCGGCAAACAGCGAATACCCGAGAGCGATGCCCAGCCGGCGCTGATGGTCGCCGCTGATGCGGACAAAGCGGTCCGGCAGGTCGTGGGGGTCCAGGCACTGCTCCCGCGTGATGTAGAAGCTGACGGGCATGGCGGCGGGGAGGTCATAGATGCCGGCAAAATCACAGTCGTAAGTGACCTTTTCAGGGCCGAATGGAGGCGTGGTGAACGGCTTGAGCTTGGGAATGTAGAATTCCCGGCGCGGCTGCTGGGCGATGGTCCCAGACCACATGAACATGACCCCGAGGCACCGTAGCGAGGAAAAGGAGTGACGGATGCGATACGTCTGGTCCATGGTGCAGGCGCCGGCCGGCTGATACCGGAAAACCGTCTCGACACTGAACAGAATATCGAGACGCGGATCGCGGAAGTCGCACGCCTGCCCGGGATTCCGCCGGACCAGGTCAACCAGTGCTTCCGGCATGACGACGTCGTAGACAAAGCGGTGCTCCAGAAAATCGCCCGCGACTTCACGGCCGTCGTCAAGCAAGGGCGTCTGGCCATCCACCAGGAACGCATCGTCCGTAATCCTGGTTCCCGGCCACAATTGGGTGGAGGTGATTTTCTCGTACTGCAGTTGGCGGCCGTCGGGCCAGGACAACGCGTCGCCCTGCCCCAAAGACGCAAACGCCGGGTAGCCAGCCTTGGCGCCGACCGGATGGACGATGAACGCGTCGGCATCGACGATTTTCATGATGACGAATGCCTTGCCGGCTCCCGAGGTCAAGACGGCCCCCAGGACGCTTTCGGTCAGACCGTGGCCGGGGGCGGTTATCTGCCGGGCGAAGCTGGATGCGTGGTTGCCGCCCAGAATGCCATGCTCGCCCGTGAAGAAAGCTGGCAATTCATCCGCCCCGGAATGGATTTTTTCCCCTTGCTCATAATCCTTCAACGAAGACCCTTTGGAAACCAGCCAGGCCGCTTCGTTGGGATGCTCGTTGCCGCCGCTACGGACACTTCGGATGATGATGTCCTGACGCTCCGAAAAGGCACTGCGGACCAGAACATCCCGCCCCTGGCGCAAAACGGTTATCTTCTCGTGATCGCCCGCAAAAACAGCCATGACCACCCCCATGAGCAAAAAAATAGTCGGACGCATTTTTCTGTTCCTTAATATAATGACGAAAACGCCCCCGTCGCCGGAATCACGCCATGGGCCGACGACCAGCCCACATGATCACCTTGGTTCGGCTCCAATCTATTCCTGCTTTCCGCCAGCCTGCCACCGGCGGGAGATTGTCCCGCCGCCCCCAAACACGAACTCTGACGCCAGTCATCCGGGGCACGCCAGCGACACCGTTGACTTTTTGTCATCACGAATTACTGTAATGCATCAATTGACGCCTGCGTATGGGTCGAATGAACGATCTCCCCGTGACGGATAATTATGAACCGCTCCGAAAGCCGCCTTCAAGGCCTTTCGCCGCCACCGCCAGAACCAGACATCCTGGGCCACAACACCAACGGCACCCATAGAAAAAGCCAACAACCATCAGGCCATAAGGAAAATACAAATGATACTTGCTGTGATTGGACTTATCGTCTACGTGGTTGGTGCGATAGGACTTCTGATTGACGAATTCAAGGAAAGCATCTGGTGGGGACTGGCCGGGCTGCTCACCCAGGTGTCACATATCCTTTTCGCCATCCTGCATTTCCGTGAATGCAAGAAGAGCCTTGCCATCATGCTGATCGGCATCCTGATCATGGCAGTTGGCAGTTTTCTGGCCGGCGCATGACAGACTGAAGCTCCGGCGGCAGGGCGCCGCGACGACCTTTCCGCAGCCATTTCCCCTGCTCCCGCCCGGGGCCAGAATATCCTTTCCCGGCGCCGCCGACAGCCATCCCCGGCTACATGCAACAGTCGAAGACGCCGGTGCCGCCCCCGGCAATAGCCGTCTCGGCCGCGTTCAGCGGCCAAGCACGCGGTTCAGAACTGCCAGCAGGCTGCCCAAGGTCGTCGGCTTCAGCAAAACGCCGTCAAAGTCGCTGGCGCCGCCGGCCGCAATCTCGACATCCGCCGTCACCACAACGACCTTCGCATCCGGGTACAGGACCTTGACGCGCCGGGCCAGCTCGCGGCCATTCATGCCCGGCATCCACATGTCCGTCAAAACAACGTCGACTTTCTCCCTCGCCATCTGCGCCAGGGCGTCGTCACTAGCCGAAGCCGTCAGCGCCAAATAGCCCAGCCCGGACAGCATGGCCGACATCATCTTCAGGTTCAGGGCAACATCGTCGACAACCAGAATCCGCGCCCCGTAACGGACTGGCGCGGCCGCGGTTTCGACCTCAGCCGGGCAAACTTCCGCCTCTCCAACCGGCACGTCCTGGAGACGGCAGGTGAAAACACTGCCTTTGCCGGGCTCGCTGACCAGAGTCAAGCTGCCGCCCATCTTCTCGGCCAGTTGACGGGATATCGACAGGCCCAGGCCCGTCCCCTGCAGTTCCCCGGCGTCGCGGATGGCATCCTGCTGCACATACGGCTCAAAGATCGACTTCTGCCACTGCGGGGCGATCCCGATGCCGGTGTCGCACACCTGCAGCACCAGCGCCGAGCCGGAATACTCGGCCTTCACCGTGATGCCGCCTTCCCGGGTGAACTTCAACGCATTGCCAATCAGATTGAACAGAATCTGCCGCACCCGCCGCTTGTCCAGACATAGAACCGGGAGCGCGGCGGCGACCTCAAAGTCGAGCTTCAGGCCTTGGCGCGCCGCCGCCGGCCGGAACACCGCGTCGAGTTCCGCCAACAGAACCGGCATCCTCGTCGGCTGCGGGACAATCGGCATCTGCCCGGCCTCGATCTTGCTCAAGTCAAGGATGTCATTGATCAAATCCAACAACGCTTTGCCGGCCCCATGGATGCTGCTGACGTATTCCTTTTCCTGCTCGTGGTTGACTTTCAAGCCCGCCAAAAGTTCCGAAAAGCCAATGATCGCATTCAGGGGCGTGCGCAACTCGTGGCTCATGATCGCCAGAAACCGGCTTTTGGCGTTCTCGGCCTGCCGCGCCTGCGCCAGCGCCGCTTCCGCTTCCCGCCGGGACCGGTTGACGTCGGTGACGTCAATCATCGTCTTCAGAATGTACGCCATCACGTCGCCCGCCATCACTGGATACGACTGGAACAGAAATTCGCGCTGTCCCAAGACGACTTCGGACGTGTGCGGGGCGGCGTCCGCCGCCGTCCGCAAGACCGGGCATTCAGCCGTGCGTTCGGAAGCATGGCAGAAAAAGCGGTTGCAAGCCAAAGGCTCCCGCAGAATCTCCTCCTCGCTGCGCCCGGCCAGGGCAATGGCGGCATTGTTGCAACGCCGCAGAGCCCCGTCGACGCTGTACAGAAGAATCGGAATCGGGACGGCGTCCAGCAACAGGCGCTTTTCGCGCTCGGCCGCTTCCAGGCGCAAGCGGCTGTCCCGGCGTTCGAGGACGATTTCCATGAGGTGGGCCAGAGCCCGCAGCATCGACAGGCCGCGCTCCGACAGCCCTCTCGGCCGATTCCGGAAGACGACGTTGAGGTCGCCCCACAAGCGCCCCTCCGTGTAGACTCCCTGTCGATACCTGGAGGCGACGACGTCCTTGGCGATGAAGGCCAATGCGTCGGCCGCTTCCGGCGCCGGGACGCCGGCCGCCACTTCCTCGTAGCGCAGCATCTGCCGGTCTGACAGGGCGTCCAGCCACGCGGCCGACTCCGGCAGCGGCATGGGCGCCAGCGTCGCGGCCAACGGCATGCCGCCGGCAGCGTGGACCTCATAGCGGCAGAACATGGTCCGGCGACCAAAGTCGTAGTTGATGACAAAGCAATTGTCGGCCGCGAGGTGCCCCTGGATCGCGCGCAGCACCGTCACGATCGCCGCGTCGAAATCCTCGGTCAGAAGCAGCGCCTCCAAGCAGCGATTGAGCACGCGTTCATTGGCGGCCAACTGATTGACGTCCGTCACGTCAACCGCCGTCTTGACGATGTTGATCACATCCCCCGCGGCGTTCAGCACCGGCATCGCGCGGACTTGGAAGTCGCGGTCGCCGAGACGCACTTCCTCCCGGACCGGCCCCCGGGCCTCCAGGGCGCGTTCCAGCAGCGACCGCGCCCCGACCGGCAGCACCTTGCGGAAAAGGTCCGTTTCCGGGTCGGCCAGGATCGCGTCGGCGCTCCGGCCGACAATCTCGCACAACGGCGCGTTGATCCGCAGCAGCTTCCCGTCCGGGCCATACAATCCGGCCGGAATGTCAAGGTTGTCCAAAATCAACCGGTTCTCTTCTTCCCGCTTTTCCAGGACGGCCTTCTGGCTGGCCAACTGGTCCACGTAGCTCTGCAGGAGCAGGCGGTTGCTCGACAATTCCTCGACATCGGCCGACACCCACAGGGCCGTCCTCCGGCCGAAAACGCTCTCAGGCAGCCCGACCATCTCGAGATGGCGATGCTTGCCGTCGACGACATATTCCTGGCTGACGCCCTGGTCCGATGACATGACCTTCGGCAACTCG
>JAKLHU010000149.1 GCA_022709995.1 Verrucomicrobiota bacterium
CAACCAGAAAGTGGCGGAGCGCCTGATGGACTCCAACGATCTGGAACGCGAACGCGGCATCACCATCACCGCCAAAAACGGCTCCTTCCACTACAAGGACTACCGCATCAACATCATCGATACGCCCGGACACGCCGATTTCGGCGGCCAGGTCGAACGCGTGCTGAAAATGGCCGATGGCGCCCTGCTGCTGGTCGACGCCCAGGAAGGGCCTATGCCGCAGACGTTCTTCGTCCTCAAGAAAGCCCTCGCCCTGCGCCTGCCGATCATCGTCGTCATCAACAAGATCGACAAGCCGGCCGCCCGCCCGCACTGGGCCGTCGACCAGGTCTTTGACCTGTTTGTGCGCCTTAACGCGCCCGACGAAATCCTCGATTTTCCGGTCGTGTACGCCTCCGGCCGGGATGGGTACGCCGTCGACAATCTGGACGACGAGAAGCGCGACCTGGGGCCGTTGTGCGAGCATGTCATCCGGCGGATTCCGGCGCCTTCGGGGACGTCGTCGGACCCGTTGCAGGTTCTGGTCAGTTCGATTGACTATTCGCCGTATCTTGGTCGTCTTGGCATCGGCAAGATCACGGGCGGGCATTTGAACATCAACCGCGACATCGTGGTGGCCATGCGTGACGGGACGGTGCGTCCGGCCCGGATCACGAAGGTGTTCCGGTTTGAAGTCAATCAAAAAGTCGCGGTGGAGACCGCCTGTTGCGGCGACATCGTGGCGATTTCCGGGATGGAGGACGTGACGGTCGGCTGCACCTATACGGATCCCCAGAATCCGCGGCCATTGCCGCCGATGGAGATTGATCCGCCGACGATTTCCATGAGTTTCATTCCCAACGACTCGCCGTTTGCGGGCCAGGAAGGGCAGTTTGTGACCTCGCGGCATCTGGCGGACCGTCTGGCCCGCGAGATCATGTCGGACGTGGCGCTGCATATTACGCCGTTGGACGAGGGCATGGGCTTCCAGGTCGCCGGCCGCGGCGAGCTGCATCTGTCGATTCTGATTGAAAAGATGCGGCGGGAGGGCTATGAATTCCAGGTGACCCGGCCGCAGGTGATTTTTCAGATGCGGGGTGAGAAGAAGCTGGAGCCTTTTGAGGAGTTGACCATTGACGTGGACGAGGGCTGCGTGGGCGTGGTGATGGAGAAGCTGGGTCAACGCAAAGGGCGCATCCAGACGATGGAAACGGCCAACGGGATGGCGCGCCTCGTGTATCAGATCCCGACCCGGGGCCTGCTGGGCTACCGGTCCGAATTTCTGACTGACACGCGCGGCCTGGGGGTGATGAATTATGTGTTTTTCGGCTATGAGCCGTATGTCGGCGAGATCCGTTACCGGACGCGCGGGGCGATGGTCAGCATGCTGACCGGCAAGACGGTGGCGTATGCGTTGTTCAATCTTCAGGAGCGCGGCCGGCTGTTTATTGATCCTGTCGTTGAAGTTTATGAGGGCCAGATTGTCGGCGAGCATTGTCGGGAAGGGGATTTGATTGTCAATCCCGCGAAGGGCAAGAAGCTGACCAACATGCGGGCGTCGGGCTCGGACGAGGCGGTGGTTTTGACGCCGCCGGTGCGCATGAGCCTGGAAGACTGCATTTCCTACATCAACGAGGATGAGCTGGTGGAAGTGACCCCGGCGGCGATTCGTTTGCGCAAGCGTCGTCTGCACCGGTGAGGGAACGGTTGGCGATGGCGAGGGTCAAAGAACTTGTTTTGCCCGGCAGGGGTGAGTACATGACGGCTGGGCGGCCCACAGGGTGGTTCGTGCGGGAGCGGCCGGTTCCGTCATCAAGCAAAGGAGTCCAGACCATGACACCGACCAGAAAAGCCCGGATGGGCGACAAACTTTTGATTCATTATATATGCCGTTCCCAGGACGGCCGCGTTCTGGAAAGTACGCACGAGGCGCCGCCGCCGGAGATCGTTCTGGGCGGGGAGGATATTTTGCCGGCTCTGGAGAATGCGCTGGTTGGCTTGAGCGCCGGTGAACGGCGGCAGGTCGTGTTGCGGCCTTTGCAGGCTTTTGGCGATTATGATCCGGAATTGGTGGGGACTGTTGAGCGGGCTCAACTCTGCCTGGATGGCGAGCCGATGCCAGGCATGGTGGTCGAGGTGGACCAGGGCGACGGCGAGCCGATGCCGGGGCGAATCATCGAGGTCAGCGAGGACAGCGTGCTGGTGGACTGCAACCATCCGCTGGCCGGCGAAACCCTGGAGTACGACCTGACGCTGGTCGAAATCAAAGGGTAGGAGACATCCCTTGCTTGGGCGGACCAGCAGGAGAATAACCTGTCTCCGCGCCCGTCTGGAGTAGGGCAAATCCCGCGGCAAAGCGGTTCGGCGCTTCCAAGTAGGCGCCCCAGGCCTCTGGGGCGCTTGGAGTTTGGCAAATCCCGCGGAAATGCGGTTCGAAGCTTCCAAGTAGGCGCCCCAGGCCTCTGGGGCGCCCGAGCGTCTACTCCCCCAACGCCCGGTTCGGCGAACCGGCAATTTCCGCGGCAAGAAAAAATGCCGCTCTACTGGCGACTGGCGACTGTTGACTGTTTAGAGATATCGACACGTGTTAACAGCACACCATGCGGTAAATTTTAATGGCCCGGCGCCCGGAAGCAGGCGCCCGAAAGCAAGCGCCTCAGGGCCTGAGGCGCCACCTTGGCGCGCCTGGCCACTGCGGTCGCCCGTTTCAATGGGTGACCGATAACACGTCCGCCAGCCAGGCTTCCGACGCCCCTTCGCTTTTCCGGCAGACACAAGCTATATTATGCGCTGTCGGGTGCGCGGGCGCCGCCCTCCGAACAAACTCGCGGCACCCCGTCGCCCGCAACTGCCCGCGGCAATGCCCGCGCCCTCTTCACAAAGCACATCAACCAGCCGCCCCAGTCGTTTCCGACAACCGCAGAACACCTTGCGCCGCCGCCCTGTTCTCTTCCTCCACACCCCTCCTCACGCATGCACGGCTTCTACTCCCCAAAGCTGACGCCTTCCGGCCGGGAAGTCCACCTTCCCGCCGACGAATCGCGACACGCCATCCAGGTTCTCCGCCTCGGCGTCGGCGACCAGGTTCTCCTCCTCAATGGCCATGGCGTCCGCGCCGAAGCCGTCCTGGATGCCGTGGACTACCGCCGGCACACCGCGACGACCTGCCGCATTCTCCAAGCCGTCGCCGTGCCGCGGCCGCTTCCGCACATAACCCTCTTCATCGCCCCCCCAAAAAGCAAAAACATCGACGCCGTCATCCGCGCCGCGACGGAACTGGGCGCGGCGGCCATCGTCCCCGTCCTCTGCCGCTTCGGAGTCGCCAAGCCCGATCTCGACACAACCGCCAACTGGACCAGGACGGTCATCGCCGCCGCCAAGCAGTCGCACAACCCGTGGTTTCCGGAAATCAAAGCCCCCATCACGTTCACGGACGCCCTCAAAACTGCGGGCGCCCACGGCTTTTTCGGCGCCGTCCCGCCGCCGGCGGGCGCACCCTGCCCGGCTGCCCTCACCGCCACCGACCAGCAGCAGACCTCGCTCTGGATCGGCCCCGAAGGCGGCCTTGCACCCGAAGAATTGTCTGCCCTCAACGCCAAAGGCCTGCAGCCACTGACGGTCGGCCAATGGATTCTCCGCGTCGAAACCGCCGTGCCGGCCCTCCTGGCCGTCGTCCTCGACCGCTGCCGACCGCTGCCGACCACCCCGACCCGAGACACAGTCGGATGACAACGCCTGACGAGGCTGGCGCCCAAGGCGTTTCATTGAAACTTCACCCTGCCGAGACCAATGAGCCCCAGAAGACGGACGAGACGATTGGGACGGATGGGAGCTTGGCAGCATATGAACGGAACCGGCTTGAAAAGGATATTCTCCACGAGTCCATTCGCCGCCAGCCCGCGGCAGTCTTGCATCTCCTTCCGCAAAGGGTTATATTCCATGCCACGTTTTTCGCAACGCTTTGTCCTGCTTTCCGTCCTGGCCGGCGCCACTCTGCTGCCGGCGGCCACGACACTGCCATTGTCCAACCCCGGTTTTGAACAGAAATACGCCTCCTGGGAAGGCGAACAGGCCATGAGCCAGATACTTCCCGAGGCCGCCCGCACCGGCGACCTCGGGCTGCGCGTGGTCGACGAATCCACCACCGCCGGCAGCGAGCTGCGCCAGACCGGCCTGACTGTCAAACCGGAATCATCCTACGCCCTGCAATTCTGGGCCCGAAGCCAGACGGCGCGCACCGTCGGCGTCTACCTGGTCTTCCTGGACGAGCAGGGAAAACATCTGAACCGGGCCGACCAGCACAGTGAAATCTGCCTCGCGGTTCCGCAAGAGCCGGAATGGCGCGAGTTCACCCTGGTCGCGCAAGCCCCGCCGACTGCCCAGACCGTCACCGTCCGAATCCATTCCTTCAATGCCGCCATTGGAACCGCCGACCTCGACGACTTCACCCTCCTGGAACTGACCACCGAAGAGGCTAAAACCATGACCACGACCGCCACCAGCACCGAAAATGCCAAAGCCTTCCCGCCCCTCGACCCCGGCCGCGTCAAACAACTCGCCGGCTGGCTGCCGCCCCGGCCAACCGGCTTCGGCAGGCCAATCACCGACCGCCAGGCCTGGGAGAAAATCGCCAGCCAGCCAGGCGCCGCCAAGGTCATCGCCGAAGCCCGCGCCGAAGCGACCCGCCCGCCACCGGAACTGCCGGACGAACTCTACCTCGAATTCACCCAGAACGGCAACCGCACCCGCTACCAGGCGCCCTACGGCGTGAGGGCGCGACGCATCCTGACCTTCGCCAAGGCCGAGGGCTTCCTCAACCAGGGCGAGTTCCGGCCCGCCCTGGAGGCCGAACTGAAGGCCCTCTGCGCCGACCGCAGCTGGGTCATGCCCGCCCATGACTCCGGCTTGGAGAACTTCCACCGCACCCGCTACTATGGCGACCTCGGCGCCACGGCCCGCGCCCTGCTCGCCGCCACCGTCGCCTGGTGGTTCCAAGACCAGCTGCCCGCCGAACTCCAGGCCGAAATCAAAGCCAACATCATGCTCCGCGTCCTGGAGCCGTACCGCGAGGCCTTCCGGACCGGCCAGATCAAAACCGGCCTGTGGTGGATGACCAGCGGCAGCAACTGGAACGCCGTCTGCACGGCCAACACCGTCGCCACCGCCCTCACCATCTGCGACTCGGCCGCCGAACGCGCCGAATTCGTCGCCGCCATGGAAATCTCCAACCCGCTCTTCCTCGCCGGCTTCACACCGGACGGCTACTGCAGCGAAGGCATCTCCTACTGGAATTACGGCTTCGGGCACTACCTCTACATGGCGGCCATGATCCGCCTCGCCACCGGCGGCAACCTCGACATCCTCGACCATCCCGTCGTGGAAAATGTCTGCGCCTACGCCAGGGACATCATGATTGACGAGCGCGTGGCGCCCGCCTTCGCCGACTGCGGCGTGACCGCCGCCCCGGCCGAGCCGATGCTATGGCTGATTCAGAACACCCACCCGCAAACCCTGCGCCAACGCGTGGCCATTGAGGACACCTCCACCCTCGAACTCCAGGCCTTCGCCCTGATCGCCTTCGCCGAACCGGCGGCGACGACGAAACTCCCGCCGGAAGCGCCCATCTTCGAACCACGCCACCTGTTCGCCGACGCCGGCATCTTCGTCTGCCGTTCCCGGCATGGCGAGCAGACCTTCGGCGCCGCCATCAAGGCCGGCCACAACGCGGAAATGCACAACCACAACGACGTCGGATCCTATCTCGCCGCCATCAACAACCATGCCTACCTGGTCGATCCCGGCGCCGAACAATACACCCGCCGCACCTTCAGCAAGGACCGCTACGTCAGTAAAGTCCTCAATTCCTACGGCCACCCCGTGCCGGTCGTCGCCGGCAAGCTCCAAAGCACCGGCCGCCAAGCCAAGGGCGTCATCACCAAGACCATGGGCCTCGCCCTGGAGTTCGCCCCGCCCCTGACCATCCGGAAGGACGAGATCGACTTCGCTCTCAAGATTCTCGAGGAGTGCATCACGGAGGAGGAAAAGGCGCTCGGTC
>JAKLHU010000015.1 GCA_022709995.1 Verrucomicrobiota bacterium
CGTAACCAGTGGACTTGAAGGTGCTTGGACAACTCACCCAACGCGTTGGGACAACGAATATTTCGATTTGTTACTAAACCACGATTGGGAATTAACAAAAAGTCCGGCCGGAGCATGGCAATGTCGAGGTCGTCGTCCCAAGGGATGAAGCCGTTGTGCCGGACGGCACCCAGGAGAGAGCCGCCGATCAGAAAAAACCGCAGGCCGTGCTTCTGGCAAACCCGTTGAATTTCATGCAGGATTTTCAGTTGCAACAGCTGGGCCTGGCGCAAGTCTCGAGGGTTGAGGGTGCGGGCTGGCGCCCGCAGCAGCGAGTCGCCATACTTCCGGGCCCAGGCCGGCACCTGCGGTTCACTCCACCAAAGGTATTTGAGGAACAACTTGAAGCGGAACCACCAGGGCGCACCGGCCAGACCGGCATAGCGGGGATAAAGAAAACTGTACGGATGGACCTCGCTTTGCCGGAACCGCCAAGCCTTCCCCGACGTGGTGAAATGAACGGCGGCCGGCTCGCGAAGAAGGGCGATGGCTTCTTCTTCCGGGATGTTGGCGTAATGGCCCAGGCGCCCGCAGATGCCGGTGGTGACGTTCCAGCGCCGCGGGAGGGCGAGGCAGTCGTCGGCAAGCACCAGATTCAGGATGTCCTCATCCGCCAAACCGGGCTTCCCGGCGAGCGTGGCGGCGGCTTCCCGGAACCGTTCTTCGGCGCGGTTTTTCCGCATCCGGTCCAAATTGAAGCACAGGAAGCCGGCCTCGAGGCATTCCCGGCCGCGCCGCGGTTCGAGCCGACGGTCATCGTTGCGGACCGTGACGGCGGCGGCGGACACCTGGCCGAGATCGACATCCCAGACTTCCTGGATGTCGTCAAGCACCAGAAAGTCACCGTCCAAATAGATCGCCTTATCCAGATTCGGCAGGAGCGAAGGCAGGGAAAACGCGTCCCGGGCCGCGGGAAAGCCCGTCCCGAAGCCATCCTTCCAAGCCAGGGGGGTGAGCCGGCACTCGATCCCCAGGCGCCCGACCAGGTCGGCGAGCGGTTGCCAGTCGTGCGCCGACAACCCGCTGTGCAGCAGATAGAAAGCGATGCCCCGACGATGATGGCAGAGAATGGAGGCAATGGTTACCCCGGTGTATGCCAGAGACTTCCGGTCGGCGGACAGGGCGATGCTTATTTCTGAATTCATGCTGCCGGTGTTTATCAAAAAAGGGATAGGTCGATGCTGGGTTGGATTACTGTCGACGGTTACATTTCAAAAGAGGATTGGCGGGGAAAGTAGTGGGCGAAAAACTCTGGCAGCAAGTGCCGGTTGTCCTGATTGTCAAAGAGGCAGAACACATGGGGGCGGACCTTCCTGATGACGGAAAAATCACCGGGTTTGCACAAAAGCATCGGCATGGTTTGCGGCGTTAGCAACCGGCGGAAACACTTGAATCTCGTGATGTCCTTGATGTGAT
Source organism: Verrucomicrobiota bacterium (assembly GCA_022709995.1). Lineage (GTDB taxonomy): Bacteria > Verrucomicrobiota > Lentisphaeria > Oligosphaerales > Oligosphaeraceae > JAAZKI01. The sequence goes on from JAKLHU010000015.1 coordinate 1,456, forward strand.
TCCGCTTTTCCGCCTGATCAATCAGAGCATGCAGCATCCGCTGGGCAGTATCCGGCGAACGGAACCGCGCCCGCATGGTCAAATCCCATAATTCCTTGAACCGCGGATCGGCCAAATTGGCCAGTAGGTGCGACTTGCGGTAAGGATCAATGACATGGGCGCTCTGATAGGGGAGGATCATCCCGGTGCAATCGTAGAGGATTTTGACCATCCGGCACAGCCGATACACATTGCCTTGCGCTTTCAGCGGCTCGACAAATTCCGCGAACGTCCCCTGGCGCAGGTGATCAGCCAAACCCCGGATGGGCTTCATCTGCACAATGGGACGCCCCGCCGGAGTAAAGAAAAAATCCGCGCCGGTTTCGCGACCGAAGAACATATCGTCATTGGCAAAGAGAAAATGCTCCGCCAACCCGGGGATGAAAGGCAGCCGCGTTTCAATGGCATTAGAATTGAATACCGGCAAAACGTCCGCTGGAAAAATCGCCGTATGCGGAACGACCGAAACTTTGGGATGGTCGCGCTTCAGCCATGGGGGATGCTGATTGTCCGTCACGATATAAATATGCCTGATCCACGGCGCAAACATCTCGACGCTGCGCAGAGAATGGCGCAGTTCGTCATTGTCCTGCCAGCGTTCCTGGACGGCGCCGCGAGGTTCGATGTTTTCTGCGGAGGGCAAATACTGTTGTTTCCTCGCCAACCACGCCGGGTCGCTGCCGTCAACCCAGAGATAAACCAGGTCGACGGGAAAATCCACTCCAGATGGCAGGTTGGCACTCATGTCGGGGTATCCCAAAAAATGTAACTGGAGAAGATCTTGCCCAGTCAAACGACCAAAAACCCGGCATACTATAAAATGTATATAGCCCAATTCAAGTTCTCCATCCGTCAGACCGCAGTGACGGACGAATTTTCCGGGCCGTCCGTCTTGCTGCTCTTGCTGCTCTTGCCGCTTGCCAAGACCGTAGACGGACCCCCGTTGCCGATGCCGGCGGGAGCGCATGGTTTGTCACGACTTGGCCGGCCCGATCTTCTCGCTCTGGGCAGTCTCCGACCGCCGCGGAGCGGCAAAGACGCCAGCGGTGCTGCTGGAGGTGAAACAGCGAACTGGAGGAGACCCGGTCGCCGCACCGCTGCACCGCGAAGCCGGATCGCCGCACTCCGGGATCATTCCTCGCGCGGGCAGCAAAGCCGGGAAACCTCCGGCGGCGGCGGGGGGAAAGCCCGGTTCCAAAGCACCGTGACTTTGACTCAATCCTTTGCCGTAACAGGCGTTGTCTCAATGGTTTGAAAGCACGGCCTGGAAACCCGCGTCACCTCTCCTCCCGTCCCGCTTCGACGGCATCGTTCCCTCCCGTGAAGCAGCAAGACAATTCCGACCGCGACGGCACGTCGACTACCCAAAAGTGATGGATTACTGCCGGAACCGCGAAAAAGCAGAAAATTCCCGGCGGCATCAAGAAAGGACAGTATATTAGCAGACGACGATGATTTTCCGGTTTTCCCGGCCGCCGCGCCGGCACTTGGCGTCACCGCATCTGGAGACGATCATGGAACTGCCCCAAGGACCTCTGCATACCGGCCTCCGCGCCGTATTCTACGCCTGCCGGGAGGATCCGCGCCTGTTCGTGCACAAGCACCGCCGCTGGAAATGGGTTGGCGTCACCTTGAACTTCGCGCACCCGCGCTCTTTCTGGATTCTCGCCGTCACCCTCCTTTCGCTCCTCCCGGCCATCCTGCCGGGACTATGGCTCGACAATGTACCGGTTCTGCTCGCCGGCGACGCCGTCTGGGCCGTGCTACTCTGCTGGTACTATTACCGCCAGGCCGAACTCGACCTGCACCGGCATACCGACAAGACCAACCGCCAACCATGAACTTGCGCCCAGCCGCCCGCCACCGCGACCGCCGCCACCAGCATCGCCTCGCCCACCCAGCGGAGAAACACGCATCATGTCAACACCGCTCCCCGGCCTCCAGCCCCCGCCCGCCAAACCTGGCTGGAGGCTCACTTTCGCGGATGACTTCGACCGCCCCCAGCTCAATGACCTGTACTGGTACCCGGCGTACCGCTCCGGCCGCAAAGAATATTTCCAGCGCCTCGGCGTCCCCAGCCGCTGGGCCGACCACAACGCCCATGTCGTCATCAAGGACAGCATTCTGAAGCTCCGCATTGACGACAAGCTGCCGTTCCGCCCCAAACCGGCACACCCCTGCGTCAGCTGCATCACGACCTCCGACCATCGCTTCGGACCAACCTCCGATTCCTTCCAGATCCTGGAAAAATTCTCCCAGAAATACGGCTGGTTCGAAATCCGCGCCCGCTGCCCGCGCGGCAGCGGGCTGCTCAGCGCCTTCTGGCTGCATCAATGCGACCCGACCAAGCAGGAATACACGCCCGAAGGCCAGCGCAAGGACTTGTCCGCCGGCGCCGTCGAAATCGACATCATCGAACTGCAGGGGCGACACAATGCCGCCGCCGGCAATGATGTCAACCTCAACGTCCACTTCACGGAAAAGGGCCATTTCCTGCACCACAACGACTTTGACGCCGCGGACGGCTTTCACGTCTGGGCCATGGAATGGGAGGAAGGACGCATCGCCTGGTTCTGCGACGGCGACCGCATGGAGGAATACATCGGCCCGACCCCGCCGGGAAAAATGTTCATCCTCCTCGCCCTCTTCCAATATTCCGGCTGGATCGGCGACATCGACCCCGCCATGGCCTATCCAAAAGACTTCGAAATCGACTATGTCCGCGTCTATCAACGCGAAAACAACGTCAACCCTTGAACCAGTTCCGCCAGCCCCCAGGAGCATCATGTTAAAAAACATCGCCCGCATCCTGCTGCTGACGCTGTGCCTACCTGGCGCCGCCCGGCTGAGCGCCGCCCCCTTCCAAGGTCCTTTCCGGGCCGAAGCGCTCGCGTTCTACTTCGTGCACGACGGCGGCCCGCTCCAACTCCAGGCCGCCATCATCGGCGACCAGGCCGCCGCCGTCGTCCGCTTCTTTGACGCTCAGGAAAACCTCCGCCTCTGGCAATACTGCCGGCCGCAGCCCGGCGGACACGTCCTCAACTGCGACTTCGGCGCCGACGCCCCGGCCGGCATCTACCAGCTCCGGGTCAGCGGCAAAGACTACCTGATTGACCCACGCGCCACGCCGACCAAGCTCTTCGGCGTCATGCCCGCCAGCTGCCGGCTGCACAGCACCGCCCCCGACCAGTTCAGCGAGACCTTCTTCCTCATCCCGCCCAACGCGGAGAAATTCTCCTGGAGCGCCCTGGGCTGCAAGCATGCCATCAGCCATGCCGCCGGCCCGGTCAGTCTGCCCGTGAACCGCCAGCCGCTGGAAGTCGGCGCGCACCGGGGCGAAATCTGGTCGGGCCGTTTCACCATTCCGCCCGGCGACTACAGCGGCCTCGGCTTCGAACACCTTCCAGTCATCCTCTGCCCAGACCCCGAAACGGCCCGCCGGATCAACGCCAGCCTGGAACAAACCACCGACGGGCACTATTACCCCCACCGGTTCCAAGTCCGGATCCACGCCTGGCTGGAACAACAGAAGACAGCCGACCTCGCGGTCCCGATGGTCGACCTGCGCCAGCGAACGGAGCAGTTCGCCGCCGAAACAAACCACCAGGCCCTGCTCGGAGCCTGGGGCATCTTCACCTACATCAACCACGTCCTGGGAAACCAGGACCTCGACCCGGCCAGCAAAGACTTCGGCGCCAACGGCAACACGACCATGCTGGCGATCGTCAACAGCCTGGACAAGCCCTTCAACCCCTATTTCGGCAAACTGGAAAAACGCCTTCTGATTCCCGCCCTCCGCCGACTGCTCACGATTCAGGAAAATGACAGTTTCCTGGAAACCGCCAGCAACTACAGCGGCGGCCCGGCCATGAACTACATCAGCATGGCACAACAACTGGCGGAAGGACATCACCAAATCCGCGACCGGGAAGCCCTGGCTCTGTGGCGCGACGGCGCCCGGCGCATCGCCGACCGTTTTTCCATGTTCCGGGTCTCCTGCGAAAACCAATCCTCGCACTGGCCGCTCGCTTACTATTACCTGTATCAAGGCATCGGCGAACCAGGCTACCAGCAGCTGGCCGAAGACTTCATGGTCAATTTCTGCCGACCCGAACGCAACCCGTTCATGCAGACCGGCTACCAACAGGAAGCGTACGGGCCGGACGCCTCCTACCAAGGCCTCGGAGCCTGTCTGCAAGCGGCCTATTATCGGCTCAGCAACGACCCCGTCGCCCGCGACGGCCTGCAACGCATCTTCAACTTCTTCAATCATACCATCGTCCCGGAACCCGATGGGAGCAAAGTCGGCGCCACCAACTTCTCCCATCGCACCAAGGGACCCTGGACAAGGGCCCAATACGGCGCCGGCATCCCGCTCCTGCAGGGAATCCTGCCGGAAGCCGCCTGCCTCGCCCGCCCCAAAACCACCGAAACACCGCCCTTGGCCGAACTCCTGGCGCCGCCAGACAATATCTACCGCCCGGCCATCGGCTACTCCACGACCAACTTCGGGCCCTTCTTCAACGCTTATCGATTCCCCGCCGAGCCCCTCCCAGACGCCAAACTGCCCGTGCTGGCCGAAAACAACTTCACCCGCAACTTCAACGACGAATTCCTCGCCTGGCGACGCCCCGGATTCTACGCCTTCACTTATATCGGCAAAACCGCCGGCGCCTGGACCAGGTCGCAGGTGACCTGCGGGGCGGCGTCCTGTCCCGCCAGGCGTAGGGTCATGGGCTGGGCGCCGGCCTCGATCAGGAGCAAGCCGTCGGCGACGGTCGTCGGCACTTCATTGCCGAAGAGGTCGATGCGGGTGGCGGTTCCGGCGACGGGGGCGACGGCGAGCAGGCGGGTGGGGGCGGTGCGGGTGTTGTTCCAGCTGGGCAGGAGCAGGTCGCCGTTGGCGGCTTGGAACAGGAAGGCCTGGAAGCCGTCGGGCAGTCCGGCGTATTCCTGGCGCGGAGTTGCGTCCCGGTAGATGGTGGCGAGGGCGTTGTAGGCCACATAGGCTTGCTTGGGGTAGAAGTCCTTGGTGATCAGCCCGAAGTTGTGTTCGTTTTCCTTGGGGTCGAAGCCGTCGTTGCGCAGGTCGTACCAGGAGTAGCCGATGGCGCCGTGCGCCCAGCTGTAGAGGAGTTTCTGGAACAGGGTGGCGGCCTGGGCCAGTTCGCCGATGTTGATGGCGGAAATGGCGGTTTCATTCGGCCACCAGGGCACTTGCAGGCCAAGGCGCCGATGCAGTTCATGCAGGCCGAGGACCTGGGGATAGTAATGGCTGTGGTGGCCGTGGCCGTGAAACGCGTGGATGTCGTAGAAGCCGCGCGCCTCCTCCAGGCATTTGGCCATGTGGTCGGGGTGGCTGGTGCGGTCCGGCGAGGTCATGGTCAGGCAGGTGAAGCCGCCGGTCATGACCTGGGCCTCCGGATTGCCTTTTTTGACGGCCGGATAGAAGGCTTTCATCAGGCGGATGTAGTCCTCGACCGGGAAGTTGGCGAAGGCGAGCAGGTCGGGTTCGTTCCAGCTTTCGGCGAAGCGGATGCGGCCGCGGTAGCGCCGCATGAAGTCGGTGACGTAGTCGGCATACAAGTCCAGGTTGGGAAAGGGCAGTCCGCGCGAGTTGCCGCGGCCGCGATAGTCGGGGTTGAAGGGGGCCCACGACGGGTCGACCGCCCAGTCCGGCACGTGGCCGAAAGCGATTTGCGATTCGATTCCCTGTTGTTCGAATAGCTCGAAGTGCTGGTCGAACTGCGCGAAGTCGCGGGGGGCGTCGGCCGTGGGCTGGACGAGGCGCCAGCAGGCATTATGGCGGATGAGCTTGATGCCGCAGAGGCCGGCGGCGAGCGCTTCCAGGCGCTGTTCCTCCGGCGGAAAGCGGCGCGTGTGCGCATTGATGCCGAAGAGGAAGCCGCGGCCGCGGCCTGGGGTGGGGCCGGCCGGGGCCATGTACGCGTAGCTGAGGCGCTTTTGCTGTGTCTCCTGGCCGTCGCCCCAGGTGACGTCCAGGCCGTAGACGCCAAAGCGCGTCGGAGCGGCCAGCGGCACTGACCGCGTCGACTGGCCGGGGACGTCGAGGCCGAGGTCCAGCTGGCCGGCGGGGACGCCGAAGGGGTCGATGACCGTGGCGGCGCCCTCGATGTGGCGGGCGTCGCGGCTGGGGTTGGTGAAGAGGAGCGCCAGGTCCGGTTCCCGGCCGGGCGCGAGGACCCGAATGGGGTGCCCGGTGGCGACGTCAACCGTGACGCGCGCCGAGGTGACCGCAAAGGCGATGGCGCCGAGGACGAGTTGCCCCGCGGACGTCTTGTCTCCGAACGCGATGGACAGGCCGTGCAGGCGGACCGCGCCGTCCAGCCGGCGGTTGCGGGAGGTGTCCGAAGCTCCCCACGAGCTCTGGAAGGGCTCGTTGGCTTTGAGGTCGACGACCAGCGTCTGCCAACCGGTCGCCGTCCAGTCGGGCTGGACTTTTTTCTGCATGACTTCGCCGTCGCGGTCTATGAATCTGATGTTGAAGGACGCGGCGTTTTGGCAGGCGGGGGCATAGAAGTCCACCAGCAGCTGGCCGGCCAGGAAGTCGGGCAGGGGGAGCTTTTGCTGGAAGCCGCATTCGTACCAGGCCGTCCTGCCGGCGTCCCAGCGGCAGACGATGGCGTCGCGGTCGCCGAACCGTCCGGCTTCGCAATAGCCTGGGCGGCTGGCGGGGAAGCCGACCGGCGGCGCCTCGGAACCGGGCGAGACCAGCACGAGCGGCTCGCCGGTCAAGGGGAGCGTCGCCAACAGCAAGCCGGCAAGGGCGGAGGCTGGCAAAAACCGCAGTGTCATGGTGAATCTCCGGGGGAGTGGACGGTGGACAATAGTGGACGCTAATGGACATCAGTAGACAATGGACAATCGGTCGCATCGGTTCCATACTTTTTTTGGGGGGGGGCGCATGAACCATTATGGACGGCCTGGTTGGCGGCGTGCGGTCGTGGCGTGCTTGACAAGCCTGGTTGGCGCGTTAAGGTAACGGTCCGTTGAAAATCATGGTTGGTCGGCATTCATGGTCTGAGCAGAGGGAAGAAGACATGGAACCAGAAAAAGGCGATCCCGCGGTGCACGTTGGCAAGGACCAGGTCCGGGCGTCTTTCCGGGCGGTCGGGGCTGTTCCGGGGGACACGGTGATCTTTCATTCGTCCTATAAGAGCATGGGCACGGTCGACGGGGGGCCGACGGCGGTTTTCGACGGTGTTCTGGCGGCGTCCGGGCCGGGCGGCACGGTGGCGGCGCCGAGTCTCTGGTACAGCGGCAAGCCGGAGGAGACGCCGGACTTGTTTGACGTGAAAACGTCGCCGACTTATGTCGGCGCCCTGGCCGAGGCGTTGCGGACCGACCCGCGCAGCTGCCGGAGCAACCACTGGTCGCACGCCGTGGCGGCGATTGGCGCCCGCGCCCGCGAGCTCACGGCGCGGCACGGGGCTGGCGGCGAGCGCCCGGCGCCGTGGAGCGAGACGGCGTTTGCGCGGGTCAGTCCCTGGTGGCGCTTATATGAATGGAATGCGCTGTACGCCTTTATAGGTGTGACGATGCGCGTCTGCACGATGAAGCATGCCATTGAAGGGCAGCTGGTGATGGAGCATCTGGCCACCATTCCAGCGGCGCGGCGGGCGGAAGCCCGGGCGACGTTGAGCATGGGCCGGGTGCATCGGGTCTGGCCTTTCTACAACAGCGAGGGCTTGCAGGAAGAGCTTGCCGCGGAAGGGCTGCTGCTGCAGACCCGGCTTGGTTCGGCGACCTTGCGGGCGATTCGCACGCGGCCGCTCGTTGATGTCACCCTGGCCAAGTTGCAGTCGGAACCGTCGCGCTGGCTGCAGCCGGCGTTTCTGGACTGGGTCGCCGGCCTGGAAAAATACCGTTAGGCGCGCCGGGGGGGCCGGGGGCGCGGGCGCAGTCGAAAAGGTAGCGGCCGCGCTCTTACGTTTTATGCGCGGCCGACGTCTTGCCACCCGTCTTGAACTGGGTGCTGAAGATGAGCAGGCAGAGGGCGCACAGTCCGCTGATCAGGGGGCCGTAAATCACGCCGACCAGCCCGAACGCCTGCAGGCCGCCGAGGATGGAGAAGAACAGCACCAGGTAGGACATGCCGGTGCGGCCGCCGCTCATGAACAGCGGTCGGAGCAGATTGTCGATGTTGGCGACAATGGCGCCGCAGCCGATAGCAAGGAAGATGGCTTGGCCGTGCTGCCCGGTGAGAAAGAGATACCCGACGGCCGGGATCCAAACCAGGGTCGTGCCGACAAAGGGAATCAGCGAGCAGATGCCCAGCAGCGAGCCCCAGAACAGGGCCGGGATGCCGACGATCTTGAACAGGATCATGGCGACGACGGCCTGGATGGCCGCCGTCCCCAGGATGCCGACCAGGACGGCCCGGGCGACGTCGCGGATGCGGTTGAGGACCAGGACCTGCTCGGCGTCGCCCAGCGGTGAAATCCGGCGCAGGTAGCTGATGAAGGTCTTGCCGTCCTGAAATGCGTAGAACATGACGAAGAGCATGATGAAGAAATTCAGGCCGAGCAACCACGTCCGGGCGAGGATTTTGAGAATGCTGTCCATGATGACGGTGACGACTTTTCGGCTGACGGCGACGATGGCCTGGCCCAGGTCGGGCGGCGGCGGAACGGAGGCGCTGGTGTCATCCATGCCAGGGTCGCTGGCGGTGTTGACGGCGGTGGTCGGCGCGGATTCCGCGTTTGTGTTCGGAGGATGGTTCGGGGCCCCGCGGTCGTGCTGCGGGGTGGGCAGCGGATCGGCCTTGGGATTGCCGTCCGGGCCGGTGGATGACCATGATTGGGCCGGCCCGGTGTCGGGCTGCGGCTGCCAGGTCAGCTGGGTCAGAGCGACGACCTTTTCCCATTTTCGTTGCAGGTCGTATTTTTGCGAGATGGTTTTGAATTGCCGTTCCAGGTCGCCGCTTTGGATCCAGCGCAGGCTGGAGGACAGGGTTCGACGGCCTTGCCGGACGACGGTGAAAGAGAAGAATCCGGCTGGAATGGCGATGACGCAGAAGACGCCGATGACCGTGGCGAGGGCGGCGGCCCGGCGGTGGCTACGCCGGGCGCGGCGGGCGTAGGCCCGCCGGTCGCGTTGCCAGCCGGCCGGCGCCTTCTCCCGGCGCCGGCGCATTTTCCGGGCCAGTCGGCGGACGGTTTTCAGGATGCGTTTGTGGACCGGCGAGAGCATGGTGGCGCCGAGGATGCCGAGGATGATGGCATGCAGGAAATTTCTGATCAGAAAAAAGACGCCGACCAGGAGCGCCACCGTCAGAATCAGGAAGGCTATTCTGGCGATGATCGGCGCCCAGTTGCGGCTGCCGCCGTCGGTCGGCAGATGGCTTGGGCTGAAATCGTCGTCGTCGGTTTTCATGATGGTCTGGAAGGGGGAAAAGTTCATGGGGTGTTGATGAAGATGGCGGTGTCGCCGTAGTTTAGGTCGATGGTGATTTGGCTGGCGTCGGGCCAGGTTTTGCCGCTGAGCAGTTCCAGGGCCTGGCCTGGCCGAGGCAGGCGCAGGCGCTTGGCGCCGGCGCTGGCGGCGTGGATGCCGACGAAGCCGCGGCCGGCGTAGACCGAGTCGTCCTGGTTGGCGAGGACCGGTATGCCGGCGGTCTGGGCGATGGTTCGGAGCATGGCCGGTTGCAGGCCGGGGACGGCGGACCAGAAGAGAGTGTGATTCTGGCGCTTTTCCCAGATGGCGGCGGGTGGGTTCGGAGCCGATTCCAGGGTGGCGATGGCGGTTGGCAGGGATGTGGCGGTCGGTAGCAGGACCGGCGCGAAGGCGGTCTTGCCGTGGGTTCCCCAGGTCTGTTCCGCCAGGCTGTTCCACGGCGGCGGGGCCTGGGCGGAAACGACGCCGCGCAACATGGTCGGCTCGTCAATCTGGGTCAGATCCAGGCCGAGCAGGCGGCCGGCGCGACCGGCGTCAGGGCCGGTCGGCGACAGCAAGCCGGCCGGGCCGACAAAGGCGACGGTGCGGTTGTCGGTCATGACGCGCTGTTGCAGAAACTCGATATCGTCGTCGCTCAGTTCGAACAGATTGAGGAAGAGCATGGCGCGGTGGTTGAGGAGGCTCGGGTGGCGGCGCAGGTCGGAGAAGAGGATGGCGCGCCAGGGGATGCCGGCCTTGGCCAGGGCATTGCGCTGCTGGTGGGTGAGCATGCCGGCGTACGCCGGCTTGCCGACGTCGGCACGGCCCATCTGGCGTTCATCAATGACGACGAGGAGGTAGGCCTCGTCGGGCCAGTCGGGGGTGGCGAGGCGGTGCTGGCGCGAGAGCTTGTAGAGTTTGGCGGCGGTGTCGGTCAGGCGCCGGTCGCCGAAGGTCCAGCCGTGGGAGAAGTCATACCATTGGATGGAGTTGCCCTCGGCCAGGTTGCGGGCCAGTTCGCGTTCCATGCAGGCGATGGAGCCGAGGACGTCATCGGGGCGGCCATGGCCCTGCTGGTGCGACCAGTGCGAGCGCAGGTCGGCCTGGTTCCAGAACAGCTTGCCGTTGCGGTTGAAGGTCGCGGCTGCGACCATAGTCGCGGCGGAGCCGCCTTTTTCGCGCCAGGCGTAGGCCACCGGGGCGATGGAGTAGTCGTAGTCCGGGGAGGCTAGGAGCTTGCCCAGCCGGTAGTGTCCGGAGCCTTGGCCGAAGAACGGCGACTCGTTGAGGTGGAGAGTGTAGCCATAGTACGTCCCGAACAGCAGTTTGCTGCCGCTTTCCTCCTTGACGATGCGGGCAAAATAGGCGATGGTGTCGGCGACCACGTCGTGCTGGTAGTCGTGGTAGTCGAGCACGTGGCGCTGGCGGACCGGGTCGTAGAACATGCCTTGGGCGGGGGTGCGGCGGTCTAAATCGGAAGGCACGGCGGCGGTGGCGAGGGTCACGTCTTGGCGGTTCCAGGCGTCTTGCAGGGCGTCGTCGGCGCCGTATTTTTCCTGGAGCCAGCGCCGGAAGTCCTGTTGTCCGACCGGGCTGTAGTCGACGGTTTCATTGGACTGCGACCCCCAGTGGAACCATTCCCAGCTGATGCCGTTGCAAGGCTGGATGCCGACGATGCGGGCGGCGTAGGGTGTTTGGCGCAGGTGCCGGAGCAGTTGTCGGAGGGCTTCGCCGAAGGTGTCGCGCCAGAGCTTGGAGCCGTAGGAGGGCAGGCGCCGGCGGTCGCCGTGGTAGGCGCCGATCAGGTCGGAGCCGTTTTCGAGTTGGCAGCGGGCTTCCGGGTGGCTGTCGATCCACCATTTGTGGCTGCTGGTGTCGAAG
>JAKLHU010000150.1 GCA_022709995.1 Verrucomicrobiota bacterium
CGCCCCCCCGAGAACAATCGCCAAGGCCAGAATCTTCTGGCGACCGGCGGCGACCCGGGTTCCGCGCACCAGCCAGACCAGCCCGAAACACATGGCGGCCGCGACTGTTGCCATGAAGGCGCCCCGGGACAGGCTGAGCACCTGCGCCGTCTGCATGCCGAACAGCATGAACGTGGTAGGAATAATCAACAGTTGCCAGAGCGGCGGGCTGTCGTCCGACTGCTTGCGGCTGGCCGCGCCAATCGCGGCCAGAAGGCCCATGGCCGACAGTACGCCCAACATCATCATGAAACCGAAATGATTGCGGTTCAGGAAGGTGCCGGTGAACACGGTCATCGCCAGCATGCCGCCACCCTGGTCCTGGCGCCAGAATTCCCAAAACGCAAAAGCGGCGTTGGCAAAGGCCGACAAGGCGACGGCGGCCGCCACCAGGCGCAGCCCGGACCGGCGCCTGGCCTGGTGCAGCAGCAGCACAAAGGTGAGCAAGCAGAGCAGCAGCAATTCACACGTCCGCAGCGTGTAGTCGGGAGCCAGCGACAGCCGCGCCGGCGCCGCGCCCAGACCCAGGCGATTCAGATTTTCCCACCATGACCAGCCGACTGGCGACAGCCGGGCCACAACGCCATCCGGCAAGGGCAGGGACTGCACCAGGCCCAAGGCCAGCGGAAGAACGAACAGCAGCATGCCGGCATGCCAGCGCCAGTGCACGGCTTCCCCACCCCGCCACCAGGCGGTCAGGCCCCACACGGCATACAGCAGCACCAGCAGGCCATTGGCCAGGGGCAGCCACCAGTATTCGCCGCCCTGATAGACGAGGGGCAGCATGACCAGCAGAATCAATAAACCGTAAAACGGCGCCTGCTCAACGTGTTCCAGCAGCCGGTCAAACCGCCGGGCCAATTTCTTCCACCAGAAGTGTTGAGACCGGCGCGACCGATGATGATGATGACGGCGCGGAACCGGCGCGGAACCGGATTCGCCACCGGTAGCGGCAGCGACATCCGCATCGGCCGCGGAAAAACGATGGTCGGCGCCGGGTGGATGCGACGAGGAGGAAAGTTTCACGGAATCATCTCCAAGAGTGTTGCCAAGACTGGAACGGCATGGGCGCCAAGCCGGTCGCCGCGCGGCCCAATCGGCTTTCAACAAGAATAAAAGCGCCGAAGGCATTTGAGGGTTTTGTCGACGGTGGGATAGTCGCGGAAAAAGAATCCATGCCGTTCGAACCATTCTGATTGTTCAAGCTGCTCGCGCCGCTCCGGGTCGCTGCAGGCGGCACGGTCAATGCCGATGATCAAAGGCAAGGCCGGAGTCTGCGCGACCTGCTCCAGACGGCTCGCCAGCTGATTGCGATGCCAGCGGTGAAACAGCTCCAAATGCACGACCCGGCCTTGTTCATCCGCAAAACTGAAGTCCGGAAAAATCATCTCGCCGCCACGATCGCCGGGAAGAAACGACGCCTCCTCCAGGACGCGCCAGCCGACCGCCGTCCGACGAAAATGCTGCTCAAACATGGTGACTTCCTCGGGAACATACGCTCCCAAGTGATGGTAGTGCCCAACCAGGCCGCTGCTGTCATCCAGCTCCAGACGGCCTTTCCGGCCCTGCCAGGTCACGTCCGCCCGCAGCCGCCAATTTTCCAAACCGCAGACCGCCGGGAAAAAACTCGCCAATTGCAGGCCGTACCGTTTCGTCTGTTCAAGAACACTTGCCGGGCCGTCGACCGTCAGGCACAGGCCGTCGCCATGCTTTTCCAGGCGAGCCAGCAGGCGGAAGAATTTCAGATACCGCATCAGCCGGCGGAGCCGTGCCGGCGACGACGCGCCGGTTTCGATCACCAGGCGTTCAGCCTGCAACAGGAGCCCCTGCACCAGCCCGCAGTTGTAGCGCTCCAGAAGCTGACGGCTGCTGACCGCCGGATAGGCGCGCAAACGGTCGTTGGCCGGCAGGTCGGCGTACAGGCCGCCGCTTTCCAGCAGAGCCGGGCCGGGCACAAGCTCGGCGACCGCCGCCCGGTAGGACTCCTCGTCCTCGTGTCGATTCTGGCGCAGCAGCGTCGCCGCCGTCCGCAGCACTTCCAGCCGGGCGCCGGCGTAGTCAAGGTCCGCCGGCTGCGAAAATTCCGCCAAGTCAATCGCGGTCTTGAGGACTCCCCGTGCCTGACGCAAATTCGGCCATTCCGCCGTCATGACCGCCGTCAGTTCCTCGATGTCCTCGCGGGTCGGGCTCTTGTCGGCATCGAAGACGGTCAGCATTTCCGCGGCCAAAGCCAGGAGGTGCTCATCGTCGACCGGGAGAAAGACCGGCCGCAGCCGGCCACGGTCATTCCGGCAGATGATCAGGTCTTTCGTAAGCACGATGCTGTCGCCTCCGATCGCTCACATTCCATTCGGCCGTTCCATAGCTGATCAGCTCATACAGCACGGCCTGCTTGCCGGCGGCCGGCCGCAGAATCCGGCCCAGGCGCTGAACGTGCTCGCGAATGCTGCCGCTGCCCGAAACGACAATCCCGACACTGGCCTCCGGAACGTCGACGCCTTCATTCAAAACCCGGCTGGTCACCAGAAAAGGCAATTCGCCGGAGCGAAAGGCGTCGAGCAGAACCCGCCGTTCAGCGATTTTTGTATGGTGCGTAATCACAGGAAGATAAAACCGTTGGCCCAGGTCATACGCGGTTCGGTTGTCGGCGGTGAAGCACAAAATCCGTTCCCCGGCATGGCGGCGCAGCAGCGTCCAGACCTGCCGCAACTTCGCCCGGCAGGTCTGGGCCAGGCGCCGTTGCGCCAGATAAGCCCGCAGGGCTTCGCGCCCGTCGGCCTGCCGGGAACAGGCCAGCAGAAACTGATTCCAGCCCCGCGGCGCCGACAGATTGATCCGGTTCGCATGCAGAAACTGGATGTACACCGCCCGGTTCGCCTCATAGTCGCGCATTTCGTCCTCTTCCAAGTCAAGGCAAATCCGTTCGGTGCGATATGCCGCCAGGACATTGCCCTCCATTTCATCAATGTCCCGGCGGTAGCAGACGGGTCCGAGCAACTCGTCGAGAATCGCGTCCCCGCCGTCGGGCCGTTCCGGGGTGGCGCTCAATCCGAGGCGATAGGGGGCGATGGCAAACCGAGCCAGCTGCTGATACGCCGGCCCCGGCAGATGATGGCATTCATCGACCACCAGCAGTCCAAACCGGTTGCCGATGAAGTCCATCATGATGGCGGCGGAATCGTAGGTGCTGACCGTGACCGGGCGCACGTCCCGGCTGCCGCCGCCCAGCAACCCGACCTGGATGCCGAAAGCCGTTTCCAATTGCCGGGCCCACTGCTCCATCAGGTCAAGGGTCGGCACAACCACCAAAGTCGAACGCTGGGCCTTGGCCATGGCCAAGTGGGCGACGAAGGATTTCCCGGTTCCGGTCGGCAGCACAATCAGGCCGCGGCCGCCGCTTCCCCACCAGCTGGCGACCGCTTCCTGCTGGTATTCCCGCGGCGGCTGGCGGCGACACCACTGCAGGGGCAGCACGTCATACGCCCGCGCCTGGTCGTCATAGGCCAGGCCCTGACGGTACAAATGCAGGATGATCGCCGCATAATGCCTGGCCTCGGCCCGCCATTGCCCGACCCGGTCGTCAAAAACGCCCCAGCCAGCCAACGGCAGCGGCGTCACGGCCGGAGCGTTCAGCAGCAGCGTCCCGTCTCGAAAGGTAATCTTCAACGGCTGGTCGGACACCATGCGGCAACCACCTGTTCATCCTTGCTTCTGACTGCCGCCCCCAACCAGGAACTGCAACCCCGCCTGAATCCACGTGTCCCAGAACCCCCAATTGTGCGTCCCCGGGCCTTCCCGATATTCAAAGCCGGGGTACGCCCGGGCCCGCAAATGATCGCGCAGGCGGACGTTGCTCGGATACAGGCTGTCCTCGGTGCCGCAGACCAGCAGCAGGCGCGGCGGCGCCGACGCCCGCACCGCCTCGTCCGCCAAGGCGAACAAGTCGTTGCCCCGCGCCGCCAGCTGGTCGACGCCGCCGAAAATCCGCTTCCGCTCCGGGTCGTTGGGCTGCAGGTCCAGCCAATAGCGGACGTCGGCTACCGAAGACAGACCGACGGCGGCGGCAAAGCGGTCCGGGCAGCGCAAGGCCAGCTTCAGAGCGCCATAGCCGCCCATCGACAACCCGGCCGCGTAGGTGTCCTCCCGCCGGGTGCTTACCGGAAACATGTCCGCCACCAGAGCCGGCAGCTCTTCGGACAACATGGTCCAATATCGCGGCCCGCACTCGTTGTCGGTATAAAAGCCGCGGCCGCCGTCCGGCATGACCACGACCAGTTCATATTGAGACACATAGCGTTCTATCGACGTTCGCCGCATCCAGATGGTGTGGTCATCGCTGAGGCCATGCAGCAGATACAGCACCGGGTAGTTCTTGCGGCCCGAGCCGGCGCTGTTCATCCCAATCTGCGTCCGGGCCCGCTGCGGCACCAGAACCTGCATCGAACACGCCCGTCCCAAGACGTCCGAATGAAAATGACAATCAATAAAAGCCATCTCCGACTCCTTCCATACCCTTGGACATCCCCTCCGACGCCGGTTGGCCGCACCCGCCGCCGGGCCGCTACAACGGCATCATGGTCAACATCGTCTCCCGGGTGATTTTCCCGGCTTCGAACAAATCCCGCAAAGCCCGTTCCATCGTCACCATGCCGTCCTTGGCCGCGGTCTCCATCATGCCGCGCAGCTGGTGGGTCTTCTTATCCCGGATCATCGCCCGGACGGCCGTGGTGCCGATGAGGACCTCGAACGCCGCAATCCGGCCGCCGTCGTCGCCTTTCCGCGGCAGCAGGCGCTGGGAGACGATTGCCTCCAGGCACGCCGCCAACTGGGAACGGACCTGGTTCTGGCGTTCCGACGGGAACACGTCGATGATCCGGTCGACGCTCTGGGTGACGTCGTTGGTGTGCAGCGTGGCGAACACCAGATGGCCGGTCTCAGCAGCGGTGAGAACCGTCGCAATCGTCTCCGGGTCACGCATCTCGCCGACCAGAATGACATCGGGATCCTGCCGCAGGACGTACTTGAGGGCGTTGGCGAAGCTCAGCGTATCGGCGCCGATTTCGCGCTGCTCAACCAGGGCCACCTGGTGCGCGTGCACAAACTCAATCGGATCTTCAATCGTAATGATGTGGCACGGCCGCGTCCGATTGACGACATTCAGCAACGACGCCAGCGACGTCGACTTCCCGGAGCCGGTCGGCCCGGTCACCAGCACCAGCCCCTGGTGCCGTGTCGTCAGCCGCAGCAGCGGCGCCGGCAGACCCAGCGCCTCCGGCGACGGAATGACGGACGGAATCACCCGGAAAGCCGCCGCGACGCTGCTTTTCTGGTAAAAGCCGTTGACGCGGAAACGGTAGTCGCCCTTGCCGCCTTTGACCTCCAAGCCCTTCACACTCAAGGCAAAGTCGAGCTCGCGGCCACTTTCAAAGTCGGCGCGCTGGGAAAAGCTGAGGACGCTGAACAGCAGCTTCTGCGTGTCCGCCGAGGTCAGCACCGGCATGTCAAACGACCGCAGGGCGCCGTCCAGGCGAATGACCGGCGGCGAGTCGACGGTGAGGAGCAGATCCGAGGCCCCGTAGCCGATGGCGTCCCGGAGCAGTTTCTTGATGCTGAGCCCCTGGTCCGGATCGCCGGAGTACGACCGCAAGGTGTCAATGCCGGTCTCCATCCCCTGCGCCAGAAGCAGAAATTCGTCCTTTTGGCTGGCGGCGTTGGCGGCGACCTCCAGGCTGACGACGCCCTGCTGATAGAGGTGCAGCAGCGATCGATTGAAAGTGATCATGCCCTGATTGCCGCCGCCCTTGATCGCTTCCGGCAGGGCTTCCAGCTCGCGGCCGGCAATCAGGCGCTGTACCAGCGGCGTCTGGACCAGGATTTCAAAGGCCGGCGCCCGGCCCTGGCCGTCACGGCGCGGCAGCAGGCGCTGAGACACGATCCCGCGCAGTACCAGCGCCAGATCCTGGGCCACCTGCTCCCGGACGTCCTCCGGAAAATA